>CAIMEJ010000028.1 GCA_903839985.1 uncultured bacterium
CATCTAGAAGAACACCACATTCAAAGCCTTTTTTGACTTCACGCACGTCTTCTTTAACACGTTTAAGAGAATTGACGCCCCCTTTCCAGATAATATCTTTTCCGCGGAGAACACGGTATTTGGCATTACGCATTAAGGAGCCCTCTATGACCATACAACCTGCGATAAGACCGAGGTGGGAGGCTTTGAAGACGGCAATAACTTCAGCTTCTCCGAGCTCTTTATCTTGAGGAATAGTATCTAGCTGGCTAGCAAGGATTTTTTTCACTTCATCCACGGCATGATAGATAATATCGAAGGTGTGTACTTCTACGCCCAGTTCTTTAACAAGAGGCTCGGCATGACTTGTAACGTGCGTATGGAAACCAACGATAATGGCAGAAGAGGCTGCTGCAAGTTCCACATCGGATTCGGATATCTCACCCACAGAGGCAGCGATAATGTTCACATCAATTTTTGTGGAGCGGATTTTTTCTAGGCAAGTTTTTAAGGCTTCTAGAGATCCTTGTACGTCTGCTTTAATAACAAAGCGCGCTTCTTTTACGGAGGCGGCAGCTTTTTCTGCAAAGTTGTCCAAAGAAATACGTTTTTTCTGCTGGAAGCTATGTTGTCTGACACCTTCGTGACGAATTTCAGCAATACTACGGGCTTCTTTTTCATTTTTAACAACGACAAATTCTTCACCTGCTTCAGGAATGCCTGAAAGCCCTGTAATGAGAACAGCTGTTGAAGGGCCTGCTTCTTTCAAGTTTTCATCATCTTCATTGCGCATTGTTTTAATGCGACCAAAATGCTCGCTGAACACAACTGCATCACCTAAGCGAAGAGTTCCATTTTGTACAAGAATAGTTGCACAAGGACCAAAGCCTTTATGCATCTGAGATTCTATGACGGTACCGCGTGCGCGACTCTTAGGATTAGCTTTAAGTTCTAAAATATCTGATTGAAGAGCTAGCATTTCCATCAGTTCTGGAATGCCCTCGCCTGTTACAGCTGAGCAATGAATACAGATAGTAGAACCACTCCAAGCTTCTACAACAAGCTCGTGAGCGGCTAGTTGTTGATAGGCTTGATCTGGATTAAACCCGGGTTTATCACATTTGTTGAGGGCAACGACAATTGTAACACCGGCTTTTTTAGCCTGATTGAGGGCTTCAATTGTTTGTTGGCGCATGCCTTCATCACCAGCAATTACCAATACAACAATATCTGTAACCTGTGCACCACGCTCTCTCATAGAGGAGAAGGCTTCATGACCAGGAGTATCTAAAATAGTAAGAGCCCCAGCTGGTGTTGTGCAGCAGAAAGCACCGATATGTTGCGTAATAGCACCAGCTTCGCCAGCTGCGCGATTTGTTTTACGAATAGCGTCAATTAAAGAGGTTTTACCGTGGTCAACGTGGCCCATAAAAGTAATAATAGGGGCTCTTGGATCAAGGAGCGAAGCATCGGAGGCTGCAATTTCTTCGGCAATCGTTTGACTTGTAACACGTATACGCTCTTCTTCAGAGGTGTCTATAGTGATAGCACAGCCAAATTCGTTTCCG
The DNA here is from genome assembly GCA_903839985.1 of uncultured bacterium. Taxonomy (GTDB): domain Bacteria; phylum Chlamydiota; class Chlamydiia; order Chlamydiales; family VFKH01; genus VFKH01. Next base: position 1,548 of record CAIMEJ010000028.1, read on the forward strand.
ATAAGTTGAACCATTGTTTCATCGTCTAAGATGTCATTCAAAGTCATAACAAGGCCCTGCATAAAGAGCTTTGTCACGATCTGAGAGGCTTTTAACTTCATCTCGACGGCGAGGTCTTTAATGGATATAGGCAATCTTACCGATAAAACAGTAGGTCTAATAATGCTTTCTGCTTCCTGGTTCATCTGATGCTTAGAAGGTCTTCTTCTGCGCCAAGCACCGCCATCATCACCAGAGAAGGAGCCTTGTTTAGAGCGGCCATCAAATTGTTTTCTTAAAGGCTTAACATCTTGGAACTCTTTAGCTTTACCTTTTTTACCCGGTTGCTCAGGAGCATCTGTTTTGCGCCCCTCTTTTTTGGGTCCCTTAGAAGCATCGACTGGAGCTGCAGATGTTTGGCCAGGTTTTTTATAACCGCCTACAGAATCTGTTTTTGAAGGGGCGTCTTTCTTTTCAGGAGGCTTTGGTTTCAAAAGGTCATTGATATGCTTACCTGTAGGGCCAAGCTTTGGAGCCGCATTGGCATTGCTTGGAGGAGGAAGAACCGGAGTCGTCGTAGGCCTTGACTGTCTTAAAGACTTAAGGGGAGCAGAGAAGGTTTTGCCACGACGAGCTTCATGGGGTCTTTGAGGCTGTAAACTACTAGAGGAGGAGGCTCCTGTGGCTTGGGCTGCAGGGCTTCTGGCTGGGCTTGTTATAGACCCTGTTGTTACAGGGGCAGTTTTTACTAGAATCGGTTGAACGGAAGACTCCTCTTGTGGAGGAATAGAAGTCTCGACAACCACCTGTTCACTCACAGTTTCTGCTTGTATTTCGACGCTTATAGCAGGCTCGTATACGGCCGGGCTTTCTGGTATTTCCACAGATATTTCTGCAGAAATCGTATCTATTTCTGGCAAAGAATCCTTCACGCTTTTTTTAGCGCGAGCTTTCACTCTTTTAGGTTCTTCCTCAGGTGTTAGTAGAGGAGCTTCTATAACAGGCTCTACTACAGGGGCTTTCGGCACTAATTTTTTTGGTTTGATTTTACCAATATTGAGCGCTTCAGCTAGCTGAGTATTTTTAATGTTGAGTTTGAGATTTTTTGCCAAGGTGATTATGTTCTCTTGTTGCTAACGTTCTCTAAAATAGTATAGGCAGTATCTAAACTGATACCCGGTATTTTGGTAAGATCTTCGACTGAGGCTGTCAAAACTTTACGAGGCGTATCATAACCCGCTTCGATAAGGCCTTGCATAATCAGAGGGTTTATCATTTCTAAAATGAGAGGCTCATCAAGAGAGACATCATCTGAAGCAGCAAGCTCTGACTGTTGATTAGAGACAGCTGTCATATAATCCGTCATACGTTGTACTTCGAGATTATAGCCGATAAGCTCACCTGTTAGGCGTACATTTTGTCCTCTTTTGCCCAGAACAATGGCGTAGTCTGCATCATCAACAACGAGAGAAATACTTGGATTATCCTCATCTTCTCCGATGCTAATTTTGCGAATTTCCACTGGGGATAGAGCATTTTGCAAGATTTCAATAAGATCGCCTGCATAAGGAATGATGTCGATTTTTTCATTGTTAAGTTCACGTACAATATTTTTTATACGAGAACCTCTAACACCAACGCATGCACCTACTGGATCCACTTTTACATCACTCGTACGAACGAGTAATTTAGTACGATAGCCAGCTTCACGTACAATACGTTCTACTGTAATAATACCATCTTGAATTTCAGGCACTTCTTGCGCAAAGAGTTGTTTAACGAACTCAGGATCGCTGCGAGAGAGAATAACTTCCGCTCCGCCATTTTCCGTTTCCTGTACTTCTAAAAGAAGCGCACGGACTTTATCACCGATTTGATAATATTCTGTTTTAGGATACTGCTTTCCAGGCATTAAGGCTTCTACCTTGCCTAGATCCACTACAAGATTAATACCTCTAGAGAAACGCTTAACAGTCCCTGAAACGATTTCATGAACGCGATGACGATATTCTTCGTAGATCACATTCTTTTCAGCTGTGCGGAGTTTCTGCCCAATAATTTGACGTGCCGTTTGTGCGGCAATACGGCCAAAGTCTTTAGGCGTAATAGGTACATCGATAACTTGCCCAATTTGGCATTCAGGATCAAGAAGTTGAGCCGCTACTAAGGAGATCTCGTCAGAGGGATCCGTAACGGTTTCAACAATTTCTCTTTCACTGGTAACTTCGATGTCACCACTTTTGGGATTAATATGAATAGTGGCGTTAGCAACACCCTGCAGGCTCTTTCTGGCAGCAGCCTGCAGTGAATCTTGTATAGCAGCGACGACAACGTCACGCTTTATACCTTTTTCTCTTTCCAAATATTCAAAGATCGCAACTAGGTCTTTGTTCATAAAAAACTTACATTTCCTTGAAGGTGCTTATAAAGCCACTTATTTTTTATTCTTTGCTGTAACTACGATGTCATCTTGATTTACATTACCCTGATCAACGAGAAATTCTCGGATGGAAAGAGCAATTTTTTTGTTCTCTGGATCTAGTTTAATGACTTTAGCCGTTACTTTTTGATCCTTTTGAATAACATCTTCTACTTTGCCAAATGGTTGGTCTGAAAGCTCAGTAACATGTATCAAGGCTTCAATACCGTTATCTAACTCTACAAACGCTCCAAAAGCAGCTATTTTAGTTACAATACCATGGACAACTGAGCCCACAGGCATGGATTGTTCGATAGATTTCCAAGGATTAGGAGAAAGTTGTTTAACACCTAATGTGATTTTTTTACTTTCTTTATCCACGGAAAGAATCTCAGCTTCTACTTTGTCGCCTTTTTTCAAGACTTCAGAAGGATGGGAAACTTTCTTGATCCAGCTTAGGTCAGAAATATGGATAAGGCCATCAATACCTGGTTCTAGCTCAACAAAAGCACCATAATTAGTAAGGTTACGAATTTCTACAGTAACTGTCATACCAACGGGGTACTTTTTATCTACATTTTCCCAAGGATTGTGTTCTGTTTGCTTTAAGCCCAGAGAAATTTTACCTTCTTCTTTTTGAATAGCAAGAACAACTGCACGAATATCTTGACCCTTGCTTACAACTTCACTTGGATCTGTAACGTTTTTAACCCATGACATTTCAGAAACGTGGATAAGACCTTCGATGCCTGGCTCGATTTCAATAAAAGCACCGTAGGGTACTAGATTAACAATTTTACCGGAAACAAGTGTGCCAGGTGGGTAGCGTTTTTCAATTTCATCCCATGGATTGGATTCTTTTTGTTTAAGACCCAGTGCTACGCGGCCTTTTTCACGGTCGATACTGAGGATAACAACCTCAATTTCTTGACCAAGAGAAACCATTTCAGACGGATGCTTAATACGTTTCCATGTCATATCTGTAATGTGGAGGAGTCCGTCAATGCCATCGAGGTCTAGGAAGACGCCGAAGTCTGTGATATTCTTGACGATACCTTTTCTTACTTCACCCTCACGAATCATTTCTAGAAGCTCTGTCTTTTTAGATATGCGTTCAGCTTCAAGAAGTTCACGGCGAGATACAACAACGTTCTTACGTTCAATGTTGATTTTTAGAATTTTGAATTCGTATGTTTTGCCGAGGTATTCGTCTAGGTTTTTAATACGTTTATTGTCAATTTGAGATCCTGGTAGGAAGGCTTCCATACCAATATCCACCATTAGACCACCCTTAACTTTACGGATGATTTTACCTGTTACGATAGAACCTTCTTCACAGTTTTGGATAATATTTTCCCATTGGCGGTGACGTTCTGCTTTTTCACGAGAAAGAACGATTTGTCCAGCGGAGTCTTCAGCTTGGTCAAGAAAAACTTCTACTTCGTTTCCAAGGTAGAGTTCGGAAGGGTCTGAAAATTCAGAAATAGGTACTAGACCCTCTGATTTTAGGCCCACATCAACGACAACAAAGTCTTTTGTGAGTTCAACGATACGGCCTTTAAGCATAGAAGCTGAAGGCGAAGAGGTGTTTTGTGCTAGAATTCCTGATTGTAAGAGAGCTTGAAAAGCCTCTGCGTCTGATTGAACAAAAGGAATATCATCTAAAAGATTTTCTGTGCTCCAGCCGCGCTTTCCGTTTTTTGACATTGTTAAGGTTTCTCCGAAAGTTTACTTATGATCCAAATAGGTTATCAAAGAAGAAATTAAAAAGGCAAATGATTCCTCAGCAAAGAGACTCTCTTTCTTATTCGGAATAAGTAACAGAGGAGGAGGCCGTCTCAAAAAGAGAGATAGAGGAGAGCCTTAATATGCTGATTTTAAGCTTCTTGTATATCCATTCTGCAATAAATTCTGCAGTGGGGGAGTCTGTTTCAAGAGTTTCGTTAAGAAAACGGTGGTCGAGGTATTCATCAATCATTGCTTGAACTTCATTTTTGAGAAGAGCAAAGTCAACAACCATATTTGTTTGAGGCCCGCTTGTGTGTAGGACTTCCGATTTTAGGCGCACAATCAGCTCATAGCTATGGCCATGAAGTCTGTGACAGACCCCATCATGGTGCTTCAGTTGATGAGCAGCGTGGAATGTAAAGCGTTTTTCTATTTCAAACATAAGATTGCTATATATAATAGTGTTTTGGGTGTTTAGTTTACAAGGATTCTGCTATGACGACGTTGGTAATGAAGTTTGGGGGGGCTAGCGTCGCCTCTGTTACACAATTTATGCAGATAGCGCAAATCATAGGGGAGCGAGCCGAAGATTTTGAGCGTCTTGTCGTAGTAGTGAGCGCTATGGGAGATACAACAGATGATCTTCTTAAGCTGGCCCACCAAGTAAATGCCTCACCTCCCAAAAGAGAACTGGATATGCTTGTAACTGTAGGCGAGCGCATTAGCTGCTCTCTTTTAGCTATGGCCTTGGAAAAAATTGGACTAGCAGCCATTAGTTTTACGGGATCTCAGTCAGGTATTATCACCTGCGATAAGCATACAGAAGCACGTGTTATCGAGGTAAAGCCACACCGTTTATTGCCGCATATAAATAAAGGTAAGGTCGTCGTGGTGGCAGGTTTTCAGGGGGTTAGCCGTCAGGGGGAGATTACCACCCTTGGTCGAGGTGGTTCTGATACAACAGCTGTTGCTTTAGCAGTAGCCCTTGGTGCAGAGCGCGTTGATTTTTTTAAGGATGTTCCGGGTATTTATGCAGAAGACCCCAAAGTTAATCCAGAGGCTCAGCTCTACCAGGCCTTGACACATCAAGAAGCCCTAGACCTCGTTAGAGGTAGTAATCACCAGGTGCTCCACGAGCGCTCTATAGTTATGGCTCAAAAAAATGGATTGCCTTTGCATCTGCTCTCTTTTAAAGAGGCTTTGGATAAAAACAAAAGCTCCGGAACTATCATTGGCGGCTCCTTAAAAAAATCACCCGAGCCCTTTTACGAAGAGATTCAATGAATCCACTGCTTGCGACAATTAGGCCCCTTGCTGGCTCTAAAGAAGCTGTAGGACATGTTATTCAAACCCTTTTGACACAAAACCGGGTTCGAACTCAAGAAGAGCTGCAGCACTTATTAAAGGATCCTCGGCCCCTCATTTTTTTTGCAGCCCCCTCTAAAGCTCCCGGGACTTTAACGTGCTTCCTTTTGAACCGAAGTCATCTGGATGCTTTAAAGTTTTGTATCGAACTTGTGACGGGTTTTTTAGTGCCGAGTAAAAAACTGGCTATCAGCTCTTTTTTTGCAGCAGACTTTCATTTTGATGAAATATCAGACAACCTTTACACAGCCGTAGAGTTGATAGTAAATATCGAGACCGAAGCGGATCTGGAAGCAATTGAACAGCAAAAAATCATCCTTGAAAGCCAACTTCAGCTAGGCCTTAGCTCTTCTTATCATGCCATACGTATTTTAGAGATAAAAGATCTGCTTCAGGATAAGAGAACACTGCTTATTTATGAGAGAATGGAAACTCTTGTTCGTCGCGGGCGTTTTGATAAACATTTAATTGCAGAGATGCAACAGTTTTTAGTTATGACAACAGAGGCTTTTCGTCTTAAAAGAACGCTTCTGCATCTGAATCGCCTTATTTGTCTCATCTACTTATTTAAGAGAAGTTTGGAGGCGAGTCACATAAAAGACCCTTTAGAGCGACAATGTTTTGTTAAAGTCATGCGTTGCCAAATTAAAAGTGAGGATAAGCAGATTCCAGTTATAGGGGTGCTGGTTGCTTTAAATCTTATAGCTTCTCAGGAGATATTTGAAGGAGGGGATCTTCATAAAGCCGTAGATAGTCTCTTGCCAGGCCTACGATTCAAAAGAGCCTCTCTTTTACCTGTCTTTACAGGGCAGAGTGATAGAAAAGTTCTCTATGCAGAATTTGTCAAACCCGATGAGAAGCCTTTTGCCAAGGACGAGCTTAGCAAGTTGCGCAAAGGGATCTATGAAGCTATTTTGAACCAGGTAGAAGAATTTCTTCATCCCATTTTTATGCCACATAATGAAGAAGAAACTATTCGTAATATGCTGACCCTTTCCAAGCAGCTGCGTTTTGTTAAAGATATTCCTCAGGTAATTATCACCTTTAATGAGCATACAGGCCGAGAGCTCTCTTTTACGGTTATTCTTGTAAGGCTTTTAAAAACAGAAGCACTTTCTATAGAAAAGCTCTTTGAGGGCTCTTCCTTGGAGTTTGTTAAAGAGCGGATAAAAAGCGTTGGTTTTGTACGTAAAAAGCATTTAAAAGAGGCGAATGTTTTTCATCTGCGTCTAAAAAAGAAAAGTTTTATAAGGCAAGATCGCTCTCTGGATCTTTATAAAGCTAGGCAATCGGTTTTAGATGAAATCGTTGCTTGTGTGGGTCCAGTTCGTGACTATAACGGAGGAATGCTGGCTAAGCAAAGGGAAGCTTTTGCCCATATAAAAATTTTACTTGGAACGCTGGCTGTGGAAAAAGAATTTCTGCTAGAAAATTTCTTCTATATGATTACGCCAGTTATTATGAAAAACCTATTGGATCATAATACAATTAAAAATTGGTTTTTATTTTTTGTTACGAGCTTAGAAGAGGCCTCTATAGAAAAATTATACGAAAAAGAGGAGGGGGGAGTCCTTTTAATCACGGTGAAAAGCCCTAAAAAAGAAAGAATGGCCTCTCTGTATAATCATATTGTGGAAACAAATCTTCACAGGACTAATTTTGCCAGCCTCCTCTTAAAACATGAAGGAGAGCATGTCGTTTCCCTTCTTTATCGCTTTCAATATGAAGCCGAAAAAATCCAATGGCGAGAAGATATTGTACATCTTCTCGGAAATTGTTAAAATAGACGCATGATTATAGCCCCTTCTATTTTAGCCGCAGATTTTGCCAAATTGGGTGAGGAAGCCAAAAGGGCAGAAGATGCAGGCGCTGATCATCTCCATATAGATATTATGGATGGTCATTTTGTTAAGAATTTAACACTTGGTCCGCGCACTGTAGCCGCCATGAAACGTTCATGCTCACTTTTTCTAGATGTGCATCTGATGATTTATACACCTTATGATTATGTAGAGCAATTTGTGGAGTCAGGTGCTGATCAAATCACTTTTCACTTTGAAGCAACAGAAGATGTTATGGAGACAATCGACTTTATTCATCGTTGCGGAATTAAAGCAGGGCTGGCTTTTTGCCCCGAAACATCAGAAAGTATGATGGTGAAATATATTGATAAGGTGGATAATTTGCTGCTCATGACAGTAAATCCTGGATATGGCGGCCAAAAATTTATACCAGAAGTTCTAGATAAAGTGCGTTTTGTGCGTGCTTTGTCCGAAAAAGTGGTAATCCAGGTAGATGGAGGCATTAACTTAGAAACGGCTAATGAGGCAGTAAAGGCTGGGGCCAATGCTCTGGTTGCAGGAAGCTATCTTTACCATCATGCGAATATGAAACAGGCAATACTTGAGCTACGTGGACTCGGGCGTTGACTTTTACGAACCTTCTAACCTATTGTTAAAAAGCTATGGCAACAAGTAATCACATCACTCCTGGAATGACGATTTCTCTCGGGGGCAAGATTTACCGAGTAGAATCGTCTGTTAAAGTCGCAGTCGCTAAAGGAACGCCCTTTATTCGAACTAAATTAAGGGACTTAACAACGAATGATGTTATAGAAAAAAACTTCAAATTGGATCAGTCTGTCAAAGACGTTTCTTTGACAGAAAAACGTTTAGAATTCCTCTATTTAGAGGGTAAGGATTACCTTTTCCTCGATATTGGCAATTTAGAACATGTGCTCGTGCCAAAAGAAATTATTAGTGATCATGCCGAATTTTTAAAAGAAGGCATCGAAATTAAGGCGACTTTTTATGGTGATGCTGTTTATACAGTAGAACTACCTCAATTTCTCGAGATTATGATCGCGAAATTGGTGATCAAAGAGAGCAAAAAAGGGGTGAAGAACCCCCAGCCAGCCACTACTAAAACAGCTGTTTTAGAAACAGGAGCGCAGGTTGAAGTGCCGCTCTTTGTGGAAACTGGTGATATTATTAAAGTGGATACAAAAACGCGAGAATTTATCCAACGTGTGTAAAGAAAGGGTACTTTAATGGATGCGAAACAGATTAAAGAACTAATGGCTGCTATGGCCCGGATCGGCATTGATAAAATGGTCTGGAAACAAGAAGGGGATTTCGAGCTCAGTCTAGAAAGACATCCTGAAGTTCACCCCCATATTACCCATTATAATCATCCTCAGGCGACTTTTATGTCCCCACCTTCTTTTGAGCAAGACTATCAAAGACCTTTGCCTGCGGCCAGAGGCGTAGAAGAAATTAAGACTTTAAGTGAAGAGCCTGGTTTTTTTGTAACATCTCCTATGGTAGGAACTTTTTATGGCTCGCCTTCGCCAGATGATCCCCAGTTTATTAAAGTCGGTGACGTTATTAATACCAATACCGTTGTCTGTATCATTGAGGCTATGAAGGTCATGAATGAAATTAAAGCAGGCGTCGTGGGTACTGTAGCAGAAGTTCTGGTAAGTAATGGCTCACCCGTTGATTTTGGCGCTAAACTTTTTCGTGTTGTATAACATATGCAAAAAGTTCTGATAGCCAATCGCGGTGAAATTGCCGTTCGTGTGATTCGGGCCTGTCATGATATGGGTCTTAAAACAGTTGCTGTTTACAGCCAAGCAGATAGCGAAGCGCTGCATGTACTGCATGCCGATGAAGCTGTCTGTATTGGAGAGGCGCCCTCCTCTAAATCTTACCTGAAAATAGCCAGTATTTTAGCTGCTTGTGAAGTAACTGGTGCAGATGCTGTTCATCCAGGATATGGATTCTTAAGTGAAAATGCTAACTTTGCCTCTATTTGTGAAAGCTGCGGCTTGAATTTTATCGGTCCCTCACCCGCTGCCATCTCCTTACTCGGTGATAAGGCTGAAGCTAAAGCTACGGCTAAGCGCGCTAAATGTCCAGTAGTTCCAGGCTCTGATGGAATTGTAAGAGATCTGGGCAAAGCTCTTGAAGAAGCTAAAAAAGTGGGATATCCTGTTTTTATTAAAGCAGTTGCAGGTGGCGGAGGTAAGGGTATTCGTATTGCGGATACAGAAGAAGATTTTGCGAAGCAATTCAATGCAGCTCGTCAAGAAGCTGAAGCCGCCTTTGGTAACCCAGATGTCTATCTAGAAAAAATGATTGTCAATCCTCGCCATATTGAAGTGCAGATTATTGGGGACAAG
>CAIMEJ010000029.1 GCA_903839985.1 uncultured bacterium
GCGAAGAAGAATTGATATTTATACAGATTAAATTTGATTGGCGTGTGTTTATTATGCAGCATATAATGTAATTAGACGCGTTTTCATTATAAAATTTAATTTCACAGGCATTAAAATTATATACAGTATATATTAATGGGCAGTTTTCTAGGCTTTTTCTTTCTCTTTACCTTCGTTCTATTTCCTCTGAGAAGCCACCTGCATCCTGACCAGTTTGCTGCTTGGCTTACGAACATCTTGCCTGTTGGCTTTAAAGGCTTTATAGCAATGATCCACTACTGGACATTCACTGCATTTTATGTGCTAGCAGAGCTATGGGGTAATATTATTCTCTCTGTTCTTTTCTGGGGCTTTGCTAATGAAGTTACTAAAGTTACAGAAGCGAAGCGTTTCTACGGTTTGATTGGAATCGGCTGTAACTTCTCCGGTGTAGCAGCTGGCCAAATAGCCATACTTCTGTCACCCACGAGCTATAATCCGCTCATTCCTTTTGGCCGTGATGCTTGGGAGCAGACTCTTATGATGTCTACAACGGCTGTCCTCATATCAGGGGCTCTGATTGTTGTCATTTTTCGCTGGTTGAATCGCAATGTGATTGCGAAAGAAGAAAGCATAGAAAAGGCTAAGATCTCCGAACCAGAAAAGCCACGTGAAAAGCTCTCCATGCGCCAAAATATTGCCTATCTTGCACAATCTAGATATCTTATTTCCATTGCGCTAGTCGTTGTTTCTTATAATATTGTGATTAATCTTACGGAAGTAATATGGAAAGCTCAGGTAAAAGAGCTCTACCCTAATACTTCTGATTATTTTACTTATATGAGTCAGATTTCAACAATTACAGGATTTATCGCTACTTTAACGGCACTATTTGTATCGGGTAACGCCCTACGTAAATGTGGGTGGACCTTTACAGCGATGATAACACCGGCTGTTCTTCTAGCAACAAGCATTGGATTCTTTGCCTTTATGCTCTTTAAAGACCCTCTCGGCACCTTCGTTTCTATTCTCGGCACAACACCTCTTGCGATGGCTGTTTTATTTGGTTCTGCACAAAATTGCTTGAGCCGTGCCTCCAAATACACTCTTTTTGATGCTACAAAAGAGCTCGCCTTTATTCCTCTTGATCGGGAATCAAAACTTAAAGGCAAGGCTGTAATTGATGGTGTAGTCTCGCGTATGGGTAAGTCTGGGGGTTCTGTTGTCTACCAAGGGCTTCTGATCTTCTTTGGAACTCTTGCAGCTACGACCCCCTACATAGCAGGCCTTCTGCTTGTCACTATTAGTGCTTGGATCTTTGCTGTAAAATCACTGGGGCGTCGTTTTACAGCACTCGTCTCACATAACGAGTCCTTGCATATTGCTAAAGGAGAAGAGACGGTTGCTGTAGAAGAACCTCTTCCTGAAGAAGCAGTTACTGCCGTTGATAGTGATCCTTCACCTCTAACTACTTGAGAAATGAGTCTTTCAGTATCATCGGAAAGCATCCATTCCGATTATAGCTTTGAGCCAGATCTACTCGATGGCTTTTCTTTAGCTCCTTTTGCTGGGAGTCAAAGCCTTGTCGGTTCTTTTGAAAGCTATATAGCCCATTCTTCTTGGCACGGGCTTTGGATAGTGCCCCTCAGTAGCGCTGTCAATCTTCTTGCAAGCCCTTTATTAATAGTTGCTTCTCTAGTAAATACACTTAGCAGCTTTATAGCCTGTTGTTTTAAAAAAAGTGCCTGGGCCTCTCACCATATAAGCACAGCTCACGACACCCTTCTCTATGCAGGGGTCTCTTTCATTCGTATCTTTGCAGCTACTTATAATCCCTTAAGAAGTCAGGAAGTGCATATAAAAAATTTTGAAGCGCCAAAGCCTTAAAAATCAGGTTCTAGTAATGCTTTTCTTGGAGGTTATTGAAAAGCTCTGCCCAGTTCATAGCAGCGAGTATGAGGAGAAAAAGGTAGGGGAGTGGGCCTACTGGCACAGAAAGTGTAAGAGATAGTAATATAAATAGTTGAATTACCGTAGAGATTTTACCGCACCAAGTAGCTTCTAGCTTCAGTCTTTTCCAAGCACCCTTTTTAAAGAGATAAAGGGCAAAAAGGCCTACTGATAAGTCCCTTCCAAAGAAGAGGGCAATCTGCCAAACAGCCGGATGCTGTTCTAAAATAATAATTAAAAGCACAAAAAAGATGAAAAAACGGTCTGCAATGGGGTCCAGAAGAGATCCAAGACGCGACGTCCATCTGTTTTTGCGAGCTAGGTAGCCGTCTAAAAAATCGGTGATAAAAGCCAGAATAATAGCATATGTACGCAGAGTAAGACTCGGCGATAGAAAGAAAAGAGCCAAGATAAAACGAGAGCCGGAGAGAATATTAGGCAGGGTCTTCATAGGATGCTATTTTTGTGCGCTTTTTTTTACGATACCAAAGCAAGGCAAGGATAGCTATCAACAAGATCAAAGAAGCACCTACAATAATCCAAACAATGGCATCGAAACTCTTGAAATAATCAAAAACGCCCTGCCAATGTTCGCCAAAGGTGTAGGCAATATAAAATCCAAAAGCGGTCGATATAAGTGAGGCTATACCATCGACCCATAGAAACTTTTTAAATGACATACGGCCCATGCCCGAACTCAAGAAAAGGCAATTTCTAAAGCCAAAAGGAATAAAGCGGCCTATCAGAAAAGTAAAAAGACCATAACGTTCGTAGAAGTTATGCATCTTATCGATACGTTCTTGATTGATAAAGCGTTTGAGCCATTTAATGCGCAAAATCCTTGGCCCCATAAGTCTACCCGTCCAGTAGGAAACCCAGTCCCCTAAATAAGCTCCTAAAAAGAGAGCTAGCCATAGATAGAAAGCATGTTCGGGTACGACAGCACTCGCGAGAAATCCGCTGGCCAAAATCATCAAATCTTCTGAAATAGGGAGATTACATCCCGCTAATATAAGAGAGA
>CAIMEJ010000030.1 GCA_903839985.1 uncultured bacterium
CAGCATCTTCCTGGAAAGAGAGGAAATGTATTTCATCCCCTTCGTTTAAGGGATCCGACAGGTCGTGCTGTGTACCGTTAATCATGATCCCTAAGGCACATGAAGGGTCATTTAGATTTAGTTTTTTAGCTAAATCAAGACCAGAACTACCCTCAGGGAGCTCAATTTTTTCTTTTTTATCTATAAAATAAATTAACATATATACATGCTCTCTTTGCTAAAAGAAGAAAAGCGAGTATAAGGGAAAGTATGTTAAGAACGGTATTTCTTTTCTTATTTTTTTCGATCTCTCTTTGTGCGGATCCCGTTGTTCCAGCTGGACTACCTCCTGTTGTATGGCCTAAAGATAACCCCTATTGTGCAGAAAAAGCAGAGCTGGGAAGGCTTCTTTATTTTGATAAAAGACTATCTGCTAACGGCACAATTGCATGTGCTTCTTGTCATGATCCATCGAAGGCTTTTACAGATAGCCAACCTTTAGCTATTGGTATCGAGGATAAGAAGGGAACTCGGCATGCTCCGAGTATTATTAATAGCGCCTATAATGGGCTTCAATTTTGGGACGGCAGGGCCGCTACACTAGAAGAGCAGGCGGAGGGGCCTATTGCCAATCCCAATGAAATGGCTAGCTCGCTGGATCCTAAGGAAGCCCACAGGGTGTGCGTAGCTAAATTGCGGCAGATTCCTGGCTATAGAGCCTTATTTAAAAAGGTTTTTGGTACAGAAGATTTTACAATTGAGCAGGTGTCTATGGCTATTGCTACTTTTGAGCGCACTATTTTATCTGGTGATTCCCCTTATGATCGTTATATAGCCGGCGACCAATATGCTCTTTCCCCTTCACAGGTTCAGGGAATGAATCTCTTTTTTGGTAAGGCTAATTGCTCGGTTTGTCATAAACCTCCTAATTTTACGGATAATGGATTTGCCAATATTGGTGTAGGAATGAAAGCCAAAGAGCCTGATCTTGGGCGCTACTATATAACAGGTGTTGAAAAGGACAAGGGGGCCTTTAAGGTGCCTTCGCTTAGAGAAGTTTCTAGAACCGGTCCTTATATGCATAATGGCGGTTTTAATTCTTTAGGGCTTGTTATGCATTATTATAATATCGGAGGAGCTAAAAATCCTTGGCTTGATTCGCGTATGCAGCCCCTTAATTTAAGCGAGGATGAACAAAAACAAATAGTAGATTTTCTCTATTCCCTTTCAGGGGAAGGATGGCAGGATGTTAAGCCCCCCCAAAAATTTCCTGAGTGATCCGCCTGAATTTTTAGGAAAGGGTGCCGAGTCTATTAAAGCGCGGAATCTTTTTCGGGCTCGTCATATATCTGCTCAGATTTTTGATGCCAAAGGAAATATATCTAAAAATTTGATAATAAAAGCTTTAAGCGAAAACAGTGCCTTTCCTCTTTCTCCCTATTACAGCCTTGATGCTCCTATGCGAGAGTGGATAATAAAGGCTCTTCAGGAGCTTCTCGCTAAAGAGAGTCTTTGCGAGCAGATCAATCGTTTTTATAAACCTATTAACATGCCTTTTGGCGATGCCCTTATTCGTTTAACGCTCGGATTAGATCCGGATAGTTCTCTACTAGAAATTCACGCAAAGCAAGCGGCTGTAGTATGCCTGCTGACTTATTTAAGGCAGAATGTGGGCTCTTGTTTTGCCACAGCACCGGCTATTCGTATTCTAATGGAGCAAAAAGAGCTTTTTTTAAAGGATTGTCAAGAGCTTTTGGCAACTGGTAAAATGGAAAAGGTTGTAGATGGGGAAAAATATGCAGTTCCCTTAAGCCCGAATTGGGGGCTTGGATCTCTCAGTTCGCCGATAGAATCTAAAGCCGAGTTTATAGAGTCAGAAGCCTTGATAAGGGCGCTAGAATTTGTGGGAATTGGAAGAGATAGCCTTCATTTAGAAGGAGCTGAAATTCCTCCAGGATCCTCTTTTGATAGTATTCTTAAGAAAGTCATCGCCCATTTTTTGCATATTAATGAAGAAAAACTTCTGCTGATTGAAGATCAGATGCTCAAACATCAGCTACATGCAGGCGAGTTGATGCCCATTTTACCCGAAGTAGAGGAATTTAAAAGGCTTTACGAGGGAGCTAAATCACGGTTTTTATCGACTACAGAAAACGCACTCCTAAGAAGCTGGGAGTATACACTCTCTTCTTTTTCAGAGGCAAAAGCGCAGTTCGTAGGTTGGAATTTATACCATAGCTTAGGTGTTGACACGGAACTTTCTCATGGGATAGGAGAAACTTCATTTCGTTATTTAACTGCTAAAATAGAAAGGCTTAAGGAGGAGGTGGCAGACTACCAAGATCACTACGAAAGGCTTTTTATTGAAGCCAAGACTCTGGAAATGCGCGTTCAAAGAGGCTCTTCTATGAATGAAACAGATTGGAGCCTGATGGAGTACCGTAGCCGTGTGAATGAAATGGATGGTTACCTAGCAAAAAGAGATGCTGTAGCTAGTAAAATAGAGAGGCTTGCCTCTCTTTATCGAGATCTTATGCAAGAATACAACGCCCTTTTTCCTCTCTATTTTCAAGAAATTTATGATGCAGGTATGCAAGCAGATAAGGGTTCTATTTTAGATGATAGTCCAGCGGGCTTTAGACTTCTTTTTAAGCATGGCAGAAGCAATCCTGCCGCATGGACATTTATTTATAATAGCCATCAATTTATTGATTCCCTAGCAACATTTTTCACTATGACAGAAGGAATTCTTATAGAGAAAGACCTTCTAAAAGGCATTGAGAAAGAGCTTTCTGAATTAGTGTCCGAAATTATTTTGGAAATACGTTCTCCTCTTTTTTTAGAAAGTGCTTTAAAAAGATCAGCAAAGGCCCATGAAAAGGGAAAGCCCTGGGAATATGTTTCAGGGGGTAGCTTGAAAGCTCTTTTATCAATTGTTTATGGAATTAATACACAAAAAGAACCTCTAAAAAGAATCATAGAGGCCCCTCAAGACCTTCTTATTTTTCTGATAGAAACTTTTAAAGATCATAACCCTTCTTCAACACTGCTTTCAACATCACCCACACATGCATTTCTTATAACGCCTTATCAAGAAGATTTTAAAAAAGCATGGCAAAACAACCTCTACACATATAGCTGGATAAGAGATAATATTTTTACTCCCCGTTTTAATTTTTTTGAGCTAACTATTTTACAAAATAATGAAATTCAATTTCTGATTGATAGATCACCCCTTCCTTATAAAAAAGAAATTTTAGAGCATATTAGTGGTCCTTTAAATGCCTTTGATCTCATGAAAAAGGTTTGTAATTTTTTAAAAAAACCATATCTAGAAGATATTTTCGAGTCTTATTTGTATAATAACCTGCCTCTTTTTTCAGCAGACCAACTGGAATTTAGAATAGATAAAGCTCTCAGTTACATAAATGTAAAAAGAACACAAAAAATTCCTGAAAAAAGTTATGGCTCTATTCTTTCTTCAGCAGATTTAAAAGAGTCTCTATATCAAGCAGGAGGTTTTTTTGACAAGGACCCCTACTATCTCTTAGCAGAGGGATTGGAAAAAGAAGGATTTATTCCCCCAAGAGCCCTTATTTTTGCAGACACTAACTGGTCTGAGCACTCTTTTGCCTTTCATGTAGGCTTAAAAACAACAGAAATAGAGCTTGTTTTAAGTGATTATACAGGAAGTAAAATACGGTCTATATCGCAATGGAGGCGTTATTTAGATGGAAGTGTTAAGGAGCCGTGGACTCTACAGATGATGGTATAGATAGGGGGCATTTTTCTTGAAGAAATTTAAAAAAACCTTCTGCAATTAAAAGGCTTAAATTCTCAGAAGTATCTAGAAGGGCATTGGGGGAGGTCGCAGTTTTTTGAGGTATTGATTTAAAGAAAACGCGCAGGCTTTTCTGAAATTTTTCTTGATTTTCTGGTGAAATAGAACGTTTTTTAAGAACCTCTTCCGCTTTTTTAAAAAGCTGGCGATTAATTTTTTTAAGAATATCTTTTTGATGTAAAGCCGTTTTTAGGTGGTCCCTAAAAGCTGTTTCTTGAGGATTTCCTTCCGCATTAAATCCTAGAAGATGAGAGCACTGGGGATCTTTTAAAAAATAGTCTGTTACCAGATCTATAATGGTTTCTTTTTCTTGGGGGGTGGTCTTTTGGTTTTGCCATAAATTATAGGCTGCTATACAGAGGCTAATGGTGATGATAGCGCCGGTAATAGACAAAACAATGATTGTTGCATGAGGCAGGAACATGGCCAAGGAAACGGAGGCTATTATGGCACAGGCAGAGGTTAAAAGCTCATTAAAGAGAACGGCCCCCATTTGAATAGAATTTGTTTTAAGAGTTATTAAAAAGTCATCGATGAGCTCATTGCCTTCTCTAATAATAGCGTCTTTTCTTGTAGAGTCTTTACATTCATCTAACTCAGTTTTCATTCTTGCAAATTGAGTATAAGCTGTTTTATGCAGATTTTTCCCATAAATAGCTGTTAGTTGCCAACTTTTTTTAAGAGCAATAAATTGATTAATAAGGGCAGGATCAGCTCCTATTCTTTCAAAATGGTTTTTTTGTGACCTAAGGTTTTCTTCCACATCTTTTTCTCTAACAGTATAAAATGTAAGAGTTTTTTTTAAGCGCTCCTCGGGGGTTTTGGCTTGATCAATTTCAGATAAGAATGATTGCCTAATTTTTTCTGTTGCAATCATTTTTAGAAGAGATTGTATAGAAAAAATGAGAGAGCATATGGACATAAAAAAGACAGCTGGTATGGCCAGAGCCGTGTAACCTAAAAAACAGCCAATTGTAGACCCTGT
Source organism: uncultured bacterium (assembly GCA_903839985.1). Taxonomy (GTDB): domain Bacteria; phylum Chlamydiota; class Chlamydiia; order Chlamydiales; family VFKH01; genus VFKH01. The sequence continues at coordinate 4,806 of CAIMEJ010000030.1, forward strand.
TTGAAGGGCAAGAGAGTTGATTTCAAAAAATTTAAAAAAGGCATCTGCTAGCAGAGAGAATCTTTCTTTAAAGTTACAAAGAGACCAGATATTACTGATTTCTTTAACCAAGTCTTGAAAGGAGCCTTTTTTTTGAATGAGTGCCATCATGCTAAAAGAAAAGCCATTAACAAAGGAGATTCCAAAAGAGGGATTCATATTTTTAGCAAGAGCTTCGCCTCCAGCGGCAATACTCACGGCAGCGCTTTGAATATTTGTGAGGAGGGAGCCTTGCAGGCCAATTGCTTTAATAACCCCCTTAAAAGTTTGCCCCGCCTGGCCGAGCCCTGCATTAACTGAACCTGCAAAAGCTTTTTGAATAGAGGCTGCCTGTCCAGAAAAGTTACGAGTTGCCGGGAGCAGAGTATTTCCTATGGGCCCGCTAGAAGGACCTATTTCAGAAGGTATATTCATATTAATCCTTATAACAATAAATAAATTTAAAAAAATAGAATTGATTTTTATGAAATAGGGGGGTATCCTCTCCCCGGAGAATCATATGAAACGTTTATTTATTTTTATCTTTTTATTAATATCAGCCTCTTTTCTGGGAGCTCAAGCAGAATCGGATCTAGATGAACGATCACCCTTTCCTGTCCTGCAGCAGCAGAAAGAGAGAATTAGGGAAGAGCTTAAAAGACAACCTGAGCCCCAAAGAACGCCTGTTCAGAATAAACGTATAAGCAATAATATTGATCAGAAGGCTGAGAGTGATACAGATACACGTATCCCGCAGCCTGTTTTTCTTCAGCAAAGGGACCGTATTCTAAAGCAGCTGGAAGACCATCCAACAGAGCTAGCTATTACTGCTGAGGTCAAAGCTAAATGGAAGACCCAGTATAAACGTAATGACGGCCATGGAACACGTGGAATTCATGCATTTGTTCCCGTTAGCGTACCAACTGCTTTGGTGCCGACCGTGGAAGGAGCGCGCATGAGGTTCGCTCCAGCCAATAAATATACCAGCGAGGTTAATATTTATTTGGACTATGAGACATGTCGGAATTGGGTAGAGGTCAAATTTCAATTCAAAAACGACATGGGAATTGAAAGTGGTTCAAGCAATAAAATTGCCCTACAGAAGGGTTGGATAGGATACGATTTTTTTGATAATGAGTGGGGTGATCTTGACGCAGAGATCGGCCGCAAGCCTTTTGGCGAAATTTTTGACTCCCGACTTCAGTTTGACAGCACCTTTGATGGTGCTTTAATTACTTGGCGTCGTAGATGGCAGTCTACAGGAGAGTTTTTTATTCACGGAGGGCCGACTATTGTTGATGCCAAAACGACTCAGATAGCTGTTATTATGGAAGGTGGGGTCGAAGAGGCTTTTGATACGGGTGGTTATGCCAAGCTAAGTCTTGCCTGGTGGAAACATGATGGAGCAGATCGCTACAATGTTTATAATTCTCCCAAATATCGCTACATTAACCCCCAGCTTCTCCTTGGATATGACTTCAAGAGAGAAACTATAGGTATACCTCTTAAACTTTATGGGGCAGTTATTTATAACTGTGCTGCAGAGGCTAATGTGTCATCAGCTGGCAAAAAGCGGCCCCTTGCTTGGTATGCTACCATCCAATTCGGTAAATTGAAAAAATGTGGCGATATGTTCTTTGATATTTGCTATCAAAGTGTTGGAGCCCAGTCTATTCCAAACTTTGATCTCTCTGGTATTGGACGCGGTAATTCAACTTCTTGGGGGGATCTACCTGTTATTGCAGATCCTACAGATCCGATAAACTTCACGAATCCTCAAGATGTGTTAATCCTTCCGGCTAATCAATTCCAAGGTAATACCAATTATCAAGGTATTGAAGTACGTTTTTATTATAATATCACTGACCAGCTTATATTTAAGGCTACAGGCGATTTTTCTCAGCAGAAAACACGCGCCGTTGGTGGTGGTAATACAAACCGTACGGGCGAATTCCAGCTTATTTACCAATTCTAGAGGCTAAAGCGGCTGTAACAAGAGCAGTTAATACCCCTACAATAGCAAAGCCTGTTGCGGGGGTAATATGAAGTACTTCAGCAAATAAGTAAATAAGTCCTGAAGCTCCTAAAACACCTACAAATCCTGTAAAATTATTGGCTGCAACATTTTGACCGCATTCTTTTGGCGGACTAGAGGCTTGAATATAAGAATCAAGGGGTACTAAATAGAGCCCTCCAAAAAAGCCCAGTAAAAAAAGCAGGGATAGCGATACGAGTAAAGAAGGTGGCAACACACCCAGGCCAATAAAGCAGAACACCATTCCAAGGCCGCCCCAGGGGCTTAGCTTTAATTTGATTTTTTTACCCGAGATTTTAGCAGCAACAAGAGAGCCTCCTCCAATACCAAAGGCTGTTAAAAGAAAAATATAACTGCCCATAATATCGCTTTTTTTCAGCGCATCAATAGTAAAGGGAATAATATTGAGCTGGGCGAATCCTCCGATAAATAAGAAAAAAGCGGACCCTAACATAGAAGGTAGCAAGCCTTTTATTTTTAAAGCTTTACGGTAAGTATTAAAAATATCTGATATAAAATAATAAGGAATAGGCTTGGAAGATTTAGCCGCCATTGTGTGGGGTATTTTTAAGGAAAAGAAAAATCCCATAAGTGCCAAAACAATACAAACAGAAGAGGCTAAAATATAGTTTTTGTTTGTCAGCTGAATCAGAGGGCCGGCAAGAAATGTTCCTATAATAATTCCTAAAAAGGTAAAAGAGACTAAAAGTCCATTAGCCTTAGAGAGTTTATCATGGCTTACAAGTTCTGGAACTATGCTATACTTAGAAGGGCCAAATATAGCTCCTTGTATAGCAAGTAAAAAAAGAACAGAATAGAGTAAAAAAGGGGAGTCAAAGGCAAAAGCTAGAGTCCCTATAATGGTTGTTAGAACCTCAGCGGCTTTTGTCCAAAAAACAATTTTTTGTTTGCTTATCTTATCAGCAAGACCGCCGGAGGGAACAGAAAGGAGAAGGAAAGGAAAAACAAATACAGCTCCTGCCAGAGCAAGCACAGCTGAGCTCGATTTTTCTCCATATTGGTCTATAAGAAAAAAAACGAGTAGTAGCTTAAAAAGATTATCATTAATAACGCCCAGTATTTGGGTCATGTTAAGATAGTTGAAGTTTTTGAGTTCTTTGTCCATGAGGACTATCCTAATCAAAATATGTTATATTGTACATTCAGCAATCGCGTAGAAATCCTAGCCGAAGCCTTAAAAAAGGCTCTTTGGGGGCCTTTATCGGACCCTTTAGAAGAGAGGCTCATTATTTTGCCCTCACAGGCAATGAAACGTTTTTTAATGATGAATCTTGTGGATGACTATAGCGTTGCTATGGGGCTTAAATTCCCTTACCTTGATAAGGCTATTAAAGCTCTTGTTCCGCTTTCATTTCCGAGTAAAAATGTTTTGAGTTTTTTGATAGAGAAAGAGATCGAAAAGCATTTAGAAGACAGCCGATTACAAGAACTTTTACAAGAAATGCATATTACAAAAGAGACGTTGCATGAAACGGGTGTACGAAAGGCTCTTGCGGGATTTTCAGATACACTAGCCGATCTTTTTCTCTTATACGGACTCTATGCAGGAAAGATGGTAGATGAGTGGCTAGAAAAAGGGAGTGCTGATTGGCAAAGTGCTATTTTTTGTGCTATTTATCAAAATCCAAAGGTGGGCTTTCCTTATAGGGCTCTTAGCTTGGCTTCCCCCAAACCCTTGAGTTTACATATATTTTGCCCCTCTTTTATTCCTAAGGTTTGGCTCAAGTTCTTTTCTTTTTTTAACGCCCGCATTTACGCGCTCTCTTCCACAGCCCACGCAGGATATGACCATCCGCTGCTTGCGGCTTGGGGAAGAGGTGAAAAAGAGTTTGTTATATCTCTAGAGGAGCTAGAGGCGAGTCAGGCGCGTGTTTATCAAGGCCCAGAAGCACTCTTACAGGAAAATTTTTTAACGGAGGATGTCTTTCCAATTGATGAGGAGCCCTCTTTTTTAAAAGGGTTGCAAGCAGACCTGCTCCTTCAGGGAGACACAGTTTCCTGGCCCTCTCCTGATGATTCTTTGTCGATTCATAGTTATGATTCAAAATTTAGAGAGGTAGAGGGGCTTTATCAGCGCTTAGCAGTCCTTATAGAAAAAAATCGGATTGCTCTTAAAGACATCGTGATTATGGCACCTCAAATTAGTGAATATCTGCCTTACATTGATGCGGTTTTTAATCATAAAGCCTCTTCTATGCCCGTTCAATTTTTTGATACAAAGGGACCATCAGGCAGCCTTGTTATACAAGGGTTATTGGATTTAGTAGCTTTAAGTGAAAATCGCTGTGACCTGGATTCTATAGAGAAGCTTCTCTCCAACCCTTCCATAAAATCCGGCTTAAGCTCCAGAGAGAGCCTGAATTTTATAAAGCTTATGAAGGAGATTGGTTGTAAGTGGGGCCTGGATAGAGAAGACCGACAAGAATGGTTATGTAAAAACTATGGAGACACAAAAGCCTTTAATCCTACAAAAGAAGGGACTTGGGAAGAGTGTTTTGAAAGACTTTTTGTATATGCTTTAGAAAATAAGTCTTCGCGTTTTTGGTATGACCTGCCTCTTATAGAAAAGGGTTACAATTTTTATGTAGGCTTAAGAGATTTTCTTCGGATAGTCCGCGGTGATGAGGAAAAAACGCTTGCTGAGTGGGGTTATTTTCTTTTAGAAAAAGCCTTAGTTTATTGGCCAGAAACATCTATTCTAGATAGCTGTTTATCGGGCTTTACAAACTCCCAGGAGGCTTTTACTGTTTCTTTTGCCTCTCTTTTTCCCCGATTAATAAATATTTTAGGAAGTGAAAGTGAGGCTTACGGAGATCAGAATAAGTTAGATGCCATTTCTGCGTGTTCTCTGCTTCCTATGCGTGCTGTGCCTTCACGTATTATTTGTTTGCTCGGACTTAGTTTAGAAAAATTTCCGCGAAGGCAGGCCCCTTTAGCTCTGGATAAGAGGGTCGGGCGTAAAGATCTTGACTATGCTCCTACAAAAGCCGAATTTGATCGGATGCTCTTTTTAGAGACCCTTTTGTCAACTCGGGATCATCTTTTGATAAGCTATACAACTACAGGAGAAGATACGCAAGAGAGTCTTGTTATATCAGAACTTCGAGAATATGCCCCGCTTCCTGTTACTATAGAACCCGTGAAGCATTTAGCATTTCAGAGTGTTTTAGAAGACCCATTTTCTATTCTTAAGTCTGAAAGAAAAAAAGAAGAGGTTAGCCTTCTCCTTCTTTCACAGGCCATTCAGAATCCTCTCAAGCTCTTTTATCAAAGGACTATGGGAATTTATTTGCCTCGCAGTAAAATAGAGCAAAAAAGCTTTCTAACAAATTACGAAAAATTTTTTATAGAACAAAAGGCTTTAAAATTAACGCAGGAGCAGCTACTCCAAGATCTAATAAAAAAAGGCTATATGCCTCCAGAGCCGCTCTCTGCTGTTATCAAAGAGCAAATTAGCCATATTTATAAAGATATAGAGGGATCCCTCAAGCACTTTTCTATTGATAGGCAGGGCCTTCAAACCGTTCACTTTGTAAAGGGGCTAGAAAAGTCTTTTCAAGAGGGCTCACACCTTTTTTATCCAGCCATTTGTGTGAAGGGGCGCTCTTTAGAAGGAAAGGTGCGCGCTGTTTCAGATAAAGGATATATTTCCTTAAAAGAAAAATCCTTAGAAGCGATGGCTCCTGAATGGCCTTTTTGGATGGCGATCTCTTCTGAACTTATTCTGCTAAAAGAAAAGGAGATTATAACGCGAAAAGCTTCTGGTGCTTGGGAGGCTCTTTTAGCCTATTATGATTACTGCCTATCTCATCCAGTTCCTCTTTTTCCCTCTCTTTTAAAACCTCTCTTAATGGGTCAGGAGATTCTGCAGGAAAGCTTCGATCCTTATTATAAGCTCTTTTTAACATCAGGAGAAAAAAGTTCTTTTGAAGAGGTTCTTCCTTTTATAAAAGAAATTTATGGGCCGGAGGGTGCATGCCTCTAACGCGTTCATTTGATCTTTTTCAAAGCTGTCTTTTAGAGGCCTCTGCTGGAACGGGCAAGACATATACTATTACGCATTTATTCGTTCGCTTTCTTTTACAAAAAATGCCGATCGAAAAGATTTTGGTAGTAACCTTTACAAAAGCTGCCGTTGCTGAGCTAAAAGGGCGCATACGAAAGCAGATTAAGGATACTCTTCTTCTTTTAGAAAGTGGAGATGTAAAGCCAGAGTATTTAGAAGAATTAGATGAAGAAGAGGCAAAAAAACTTTTGCAAAAAGCGCTTCTTAGCTTTGAAGAAGCTGTGATTATGACAATCCACGCTTTTTGTGCACGCATGCTGGCTTCTTCGGGTCTAATGGGTATTATTGAGGAAAATGGTGAGCTGCTTTTTGAAAGTCGCCTACAGTTTTTGCTAGAGGATGTCCTTTATACAGGTCTGGAGGAACCAGGGCTCTCTGGAGCTGATATAGCCCCTTTGGGAAATCAGATAGAAAGGCTTGAGGCATTATCTTCAAGGCATTTAAAAGACAGTAAGAGGGTGGAGCATAATTTTCAAGGGCTTGAAAAGCTTTACACGAATAATGGACCTTTGATCGAGCATCTTGTCAAAGGGCAAAACATACGTAAAGCTTTTGAGGATATTAGCCCCTATTATAATGGGATAAAAAATAGTACTGCGGCTCTTGATAATCTGGAAGACATAGCTCTTTGCGGTATCACGTATGCTAAATTTGTAAAGCTGCTTTACAATGCAGCGCCTTTTACATCTATAAGAGAAGATAATCGTAATAAACGCCGTAAAGAGGCGCCCTCTAGCCCCCTTTTTGAAAAATTGAGTCATTTGTTACAAAAAATAGCGCGCCACAATAATATGCGGGAAGTAATGGCGGCTATTTTAGGGGTAGTTCAAGATATTAAAATAAAGGCCCCTCATCATTTTAAATCGCCGGATGATGTCTTGAAAAACATGCTTTCAGCTTTAAAAATACCCTATTTCTTAGAAAATATAAGAGCCTCTTTTGATGTGGCTATTATTGATGAGTTTCAGGATACCGACCCCTTACAATGGCAAATTTTTTCCAGTTGCTTTTTTCCTGACAAGCCCTGTTTTCTTGTAGGGGATCCCAAACAATCTATTTACTCTTTTAGAAAGGCGGATGTTTATACCTATTTACATGCGGCCTCTTTAACAGGTAAAAAAGTTATTCTGAATACGAATTGGAGATCAACACCAGAGCTTGTAGGCGCTTTTAATGCCCTTTTTTCAGCTAAAAGCTGGCTTTTCTTGCCTAAAGTAGATAGTTTTTTAGAGGCTCCCTCTCTTATTGCAGGCCAAAAATCGGCCTCCTTAGAAGATGGTAAAGGAGCAGTTCATTTTCTTTTGCTAGAATCAAGTAGGGGTTCTAAGTCTCAGAGTCTATCAGGAAAGCTTTCTAAATCCACGCAGGAAGTGCTTTTTTTTGAAGAGATTGCGGCGGAGATAAGCCAGTTAAATATACCGCTTACTGATATAGCCATTCTTGTAAGTGATAGGGGGCAGGCTAAGCGCCTAGAATCTTTACTCAAGAAAAAAGGGCTGCTGACGGCTAATTGGCAGAGACTCCATAAAGATGATGATGAGCAAGATTTAACCTTCCGTCTTTTCTTAGAGGCCCTTTTAAAGCCACAAGAAAGCGGCCTTATTAAAGCTGCTCTCATGACACCCTTATTTCGCTTTACCCTAGATATGATCCTTTCCGACGCTTTTGCCAAGGCTCGAGACGAATTCTTTTATTTGAATGAGCTGTGGGCCCAGAAAGGTTTTGCCTTCTGTTTAAGTCATTTATTGTCCTCTACGCGCCTATCGATAAAGGGTACTCTTGCGGAAAATCTCGATAGCTTTAGAGAGGGTCAAAAGCTTCTTTTAGAAATTAAGCGCCAAGCTGAAGATCTTTTGGAGGAAGACTGGATGCGTTATCCACATCTTCCTGAACAGGTTTTATCTAATTATGACAAAAGAAGTAGTGCTCCAAGGAAGGGCTTGGAGGGTGTTAATATTTTAACAACGCACGCCTCTAAGGGATTAGAATTTAGCGTTGTTTTTGCATTAAGTCTTGCCTTTGGCTCCTATAAGGCGGAAGAATTTTTCTCCAGTGGAGATAAAATAGCATGGGCTGATAAGGATAGCCCTCATTACTCTCTTTTTCTGGAAGAGAAAGATGCAGAGAAATTGCGCCAGCTTTATGTGGCCATGACAAGAGCTAAAAAAAGGCTCTATTTGCCCTATACCCTTACCGAAAAAGAAGCCGCCTCAGGAAAAGCTTCACCCCTTGATCTCTTTATTAAGAGTCAGTGTGATGGAGACATTTGTGCCTATTTAGAGTCCTTAAAAGAAAAAGCATCCATTACTTACGCCTTTATTAAGGAGCGAAGCGAGGAGGTTGTAATGAATATGGAAAAGAGCGCCTCTCTCTTAGAGATACCACCCCTCGTTTTAAGTCAAAGTCCCTTGCGTCGGATGCTCTCTTTTACAGCGCTTTCAAAAAAAGGAGAGTCTGAACCAGTTCCTTATAATGAGGGGTTGCCATCGGGGGCTATTGTAGGTGAAATCTTACACCGAATTCTGGAGCTTATGCCTTGGGATAGGGGGCAGTCGCTAGAAATGATGAGCGATTTTATTAGGCCCTTTTTAAAAGGCACCCTTTTAGAAGATTGGCAGGAGAAAGTAGCTTCCATGATTTTTGCGGTTTTACATATGCCTCTAAAAGACTTTTGTCTTATGGATGTAAACCCACAAAAAGTAATGAGAGAAATGGAATTCTTACATAAAACACCGGCACATTATTTAAAGGGCTTTATTGATATGGCTTTTGAATATAGGGGGGATTATTATCTGATTGATTGGAAAAGCAATCTTTTAGCAAGTTATGATGAGGGCTCTTTGAAAAAAGCCATGAATAGCGCCGATTATTTTTTACAGGCCTCTATTTATCAAGAGGCCTTTGTTACCTATCTAAAGCAGTTTGGAAAAGAAGATCGATTTAAAGGGATTTTTTATATTTTTTTACGAGGTCCAGCTAGCTATCATGTCATCTGAGCTCTTTGTTAAAGCCATGCCCTTGGAAGTGCAGGAATTGATGATGCGTCTTAAAGAGGGGCATACAGCTATGCCATCAGGTGTTTCTACCATTTCTCCTTATGTACACCATGAAAAAGGCTTTCTTTATTTAAAAAGTATCTTTGAAATGCAGCAAGAGCTTAAAAATTTAGCCCCCATAATAGAGCCTCCTTTTACAGTAGATATAAATTCCTCTCTTTTAGAAGAGCAGAAGGCGGCAATTTTTTTTGCTCTTAGATCCTCTTTAACCCTTCTTACAGGAGGCCCGGGTACTGGCAAAAGCTTTACAATTGCTGAATTGGTACGCAGTTATTTTAATTATTTTGGTATGAGCAAGCTAGTGGCCCTTGCTGCGCCAACGGGCAAGGCCTCTCAGCAACTCCAGCCTTTAGTAAAAGATCTTCCTGTAAAGCTTGCTACTCTTCAAAGACTACTCTTTATTTATGAGCAGCCGTTTATAGGATCTGAAGAAATAGTTCCCTTGCCTTTTGATCTCATTATAGTAGATGAGGCCTCGATGATTGATCTGCCTCTTATGGTTAGACTTTTTCAACGCATGAAAAGAGGCTCAAAGCTTGTTTTAGTAGGTGACAAAGATCAGCTTCCTCCTGTTGGTCTGGGGGAGCCTTTTGTGGATTTAATGAAGATCTATTCAGCTCATGTCATGCGTTTGACACAGTGTATGCGCAGTAATTGTTCAGATATTCTAGAGCTCGCTTCCGCTTTACGTAAAAATTCTTTGCCTCAAACACTTAATATATCCTGGCCACCCTCTTTAAAAGCCTTTGATTATGGCAGCTCTCCGGAAGAGTCCCTGATGCGTCAAAAAGAGTACCGAATTCTTTCCCCTCTTGTGGAGGGGCCTCATGGATCGCGTCAAATCTCTGAAAAGCTCTTTGGTCTTTCTAAAGGACATTTTTATGCACCTATTATTATTACGGAAAATGACTTTAAACAAAGTCTTTATAATGGCCTTTTAGGGTCTTTAGAGGTTTTAGATGGCCAATTTATAAAAGCCTATTTTTTAACGGAACTCGGGATAGAAAGTTTCTCTCCTCAAGACCTTCCAGCTTTCGAACTGGCTTATGCCATTACAGTGCATAAATCTCAAGGTAGTGAATTCGATACCGTCCATTTTGTTATTCCACCCGGCAGTGAAAGGTTTGGCAAAGAGCTTCTTTATACAGGAGTAACGCGCACTAAGAAAAAACTTATTTTATCGGCGCCAGAAGGGCAGATAGAGCTCTGCCTAGAGGCCTCTCAATCAAGATGCACAGGAGTTGTTTCTCTATGAAATTTTTGACTCTTAATATTTACAAAGGACTCTGCTTAGAAAAGGTCATCAGTTTTATAGAAGAGGGCCTATTTGATGTTATTCATATGCAAGAAGTAACTGGAGGAGCCGAAGGCTTTACAGATATTGATTGTTTTACAGAAATTAAAAAAAGAACAGGTATGCAAGGCGAGCTTGCTGTTTCTTGGAACCGGGCAGGTGATAAGAGTGCCTATTTAGGAAATGCAACATTTTTTAGCCCCTCTATTATTTTAGAAGAGAGAATAGATTTACGCTTTACACCTTTGGAAGAATTAGAAGATTCTAAAAAAACAGCAGCCTCTCGCCATCCGAGAAATGCCCTCTTTTTACGCTTTAAAAAGGACGCAGATTTCTTTTGGAGTGTTAATACGCATATGGCTTGGGGGCCGACGCCTTTTGATGAGCCCTATAAAATAGAGGCAGCTAAAATATTGGCCCGTAATATGGAGCAGCTCAAGGAACCCTTTCTTCTAGCCGGTGATTTTAATGTAGTAACAGATACAGAGGTTATTGGATTAATAGAGCCTTTGGCGCGTAATTTAATACGTGAAAAGGGGGTAATTAATACTCTTAACCCTCGTCTTCATAGAGTCCCAGAGCTTTTTCCACCAGGTCTTGCTGTAGATTATATTTTCATACACCCAAGTATAAGTATAAATAATTTTAAAGTTCTTGATCAGGTCGATCTTTCTGATCATCAAGGCTTGATGGTTGATTTTCAGCTCATGAAGCCTTGATAGAGGCTTCTTGGTTTATGAGGGTTTGATGGGTGATTCTTAGCTCTAAGATTGTTCCATTTTTTGCATAATTTCTTTCATTTTAGCATTTGAAGCCTCTTGCTGGGCGTGTATCTGCTGAAAGATTCCCGTTTCTAGATTGGTCATAAATTTATCATATTCAGCGGGGAATTCTTTCTGAAAAAGGTTCATATTTGAAGGGAAGTGGGTTAATGTATTTGCCGCGTTCGTGCATTGATATGCGGGGGGAGGCTGAAGCCCTTGTAAAGTCTGTGCTATGGAGGAAGGATTACCTGATTTAAGCTTTGATATTTGGGCCTGGGTAAGTGTTGCTTTATAATCATACTGCGTTTGCCAGGACGTGCTGCTACTATCCTTATTCAATGTGACGGTAAGCGTGTTGCCATTAAGGGCTAAATTCGCAATAGAGCCGCCTTTTCCGGGAGGAACAGGGCTTTTAGGGGCAGATTCTATCGTGGGCGTTGGAGGTTCCTCAAACTCTCCAGTAGGGCTTTTAGGAGAAGTCTTCCCAGCAAGCTCCATCGGGGAGAGCTTGCTCCCGGTAAAAGAGCTGGAAGAAGATCCAGCAAAAGGCACGGAAGGAGCTCCAGTTGGAGAGGTTCCGTTAAAGGAGGCGGGCTCTGTTGAGCCGCTATCTCCGCTAAAATCAATGTTGTGTGTCATAGCTCCTTTATAAATAAATTGAAGAATTATCGAAAGCCAGATATAGTTATTGGTCTAAATCTTTCGAGGAATCATGGCACAAGAGACTAAAAAGACTGTAAAAGCACGTATCCCAACACCTTTGAAACGCGACAAACAAGCCGCGCAAAGAAATGTTCGTAACCGTATTTTTAAAGCTAAAGTAAGAACGACTATCCGTAAGTTTGAAGATGCTATTGCAGGTGAAGGCGATACAGCGGAATCCTTAAAAGCTGTCTATAGCGTTATGGATAAAGCTGTTAAAAAAGGCGTTTTCCCAGCTAATAAAGCAAGTCGTACAAAAGCACGTATGGCTGCTCGTCTTGCTAAAGTGTAAAGCCGCTTGACATTACTAATTGATATTCTAAAAGAACGCTTTCCCGATATGAAACGCAGCGGCCTGCTGCAGCTTTTGTCTCAGGAAAGGGTTTCTTATGAGGGTTTTGTTATCACAACCCCCCAGAAAGTTATTGCCAAGCCTGCTCAAGTAGAAGTCGGCCCTCGCTTGCAATTTTTACGCAAAGATGTAAAGATACTTTTCAGTGATAACAACCTTGTTGTTGTTGAGAAGCCCGCTGGACTGTTAAGTGTTGAAACCGAGACGAGTCTTCGTCAGAGCCTGCATGCTGTTCTAAAAGAAGAATACCACCCCCACCTTATATATGTAGTCCATCGCCTTGATCGAGATGTTTCAGGAATTATGCTGTACGCTAAAAATCAAAGGGCCTTTGCTTCTTTGAAAAAGCAGCTTGCTGAACGCTCTTTAAAGAGGGAATATGGAGCTCTTGTATCCGGTGTCATGGAAGAAGAGAGCGGTACTTGGGAAAGCTACCTTGTGGAAGATCTTAATTTAAATGTTCGTAGCACTAATCATGGTGGGGAGCTTGCGAGAACTCATTTTAGAGTTGTAAAGCAGGGGAAAAAGGCTACGTTGTTAAAAATCGACCTAGACACTGGGCGCAAGCATCAAATTAGAGTACACTGCAAAGAAGCAGGGCACCCATTAATTGGCGATAAACGTTATGAGGGCTATGATGCCGATCGTTTAATGCTACACGCTACAAAATTGACCTTTGTTCATCCCGCAACAGAAAAGAAGATGGTTTTTACAAGACCCCTTCCGGAGATTTTTACTACATGGCTCGGCAAATAATCTGGCTTGGAGCCATTGCTTTTCTTCTTTTAGCATCCGGATTTTATGGTATTTCTGCTCTTCAGCAGGTTTTTTTTATATGGCAACTAGATGGGCAGACGGAAGCTGTTGTAAAAGAATGGCATGCAAAAGAGGGTGAGAGCGGTTATTATTATCCCTACGCCTATTTTAC
>CAIMEJ010000031.1 GCA_903839985.1 uncultured bacterium
CATATGCCTGATTCCAAATCTTGAGCATCTTAGGGCCCTGAGACGGGTTATATTGGCTAACAATTTCTTCGTAATGTTCTTCTTGAAGCAAAACACTCGCATTTTTAGCCTCATGCTCATCTGCCTCTTGTAAAGAGATAGCAGAAGGCTTCTTAGCTAATGCCAGGTGGATAAACCGTGCAGCCTCAATTTTTTTATCAAGAGAACTATCAGGATTATCAATAACTGTCACTCTACCTTTTATATCTTTCACCTCTTGAGCTGTTTTAAAAAGCATTTTTGAAATAGCTGTAATAATAGAAGAGAAAATAGATTTGATGGCAAAAAAGATACTATTCGAGGCTGTTGATTCAGGGCTCAGTTGTTTATAACGTATTTTCCCGGCATTTATATCGGAAGAAGAAGGATCTTGAGAATCCTTTCGGTCTATGGGAGCATTTGCCGTATGTTTCCATGATGGATTATTGTTACTAGGATTAATGCCCATGAAAACCTCGTTCTTTTAACTTCTTAATACTATATTAAAATATTAATTGTCAAACGGAGGAAAAAACCGGAAGAATGGTAAGCCGGATTTTGTAAGCTGTTGAAAATCAACAGCTGACGATCATTCGTCTAGGAGATATATCACTAAATCTCTCAAGCGGCTCCTTATTAAAACCTTGTTTTATGGCTACGAAAAGCAGCGGATCATAAAAAATCAAGATCTTAAGCCTTGCTTCGGATAGGGTTTACAACGTCTTTTAGTTGCCTAAAAGTACGGTCTCATCGTCTTTAGAGAGACATTTTCAGCCTTACTTCCTTGCTTTACAGCTAGAAGAGGGATGTTTGCTGTTATACTTTCCGTAGCCTTACGGCCCCCAGCCTTTCGCTGGTATCCTTTTCTGTGAAGTCCAGACTTTCCTCTAAGTCCTAAAACTTAGCGATCGCCTTTTCTTCCGGTAAATTATTTCTTGCGGCGGCGCTTTACAGCAACATCACCGGAGGGCCCCTCTTCCTCTACTTTCCAGTAGTGAAGGCGGGCGCAATGTTCACAAAAAACAGGACGCTCACCACGTCTAACAAGATTCTCGTGTTGCGCTGTAAGCACAATATGACAACCACTACATGTGCGGTTTTCAACAGCTACCAGGACACGGTCTTTTTTATTATGGAGCAATCTTTCGTAAATTTCGAGTAGATCATGATCAGCATTTGCCGCTAGGCTAGCACGTTCTTTTTGAAGAAGAACACCTTCACTATTAATCTCTTCAATAGCACCTGTGAGCTCTTTTTGCAAAGATTTGGAGGTGTCTTGAACTCTTTTAACTTCTTTTTTTAGGTCCTGAATACCCTCTTCTTCCGCTACTAAACGGTCGGTTACTTCAGAGGCTTGGGATTCAAGCCTTGTTTTTTCACGCTGAGCAGAGGTGATTTCTCCTGTCATCGCATTAAATTCTTCTACTTTTTTGATGGCATTTTGCTTAGCTTCCGCTTTTTCAATACGCGCGTTCACATCGGTAATCTGCGTCTCTAAAATACGTAAATCTTTACGTGTTGCGGCAATATGCTCATCTTTTCCGGCAGCTTTATGGACCACATCATCTAGTTCTTTCTGAACATTATGCAATTCATTGCGACGTTGCTTCTTCACGTTCATGAGACGGATCATCTTCATGTCGAGTTCTTGAATTTCAAGTATCATTGGTAGAGACTCTAGCATCTGTTTTATAGCCCTAAGGAAAAATTTTATCCCTATGATACTAATGGACAGGTGTTAATATTTCAATTAAAAAAATGAAAACCTGCTATCATATCTCCCCTATGGCGCTCATTTTAGGCATTGAAACAACCTGTGACGAAACAGGTATTGCTCTGGTAGAGGATGGACACAAAATAATCTCCCATCATGTTTTATCGCAAGCATCTGATCATGAACGATTTGGGGGTGTTTTCCCCGAGCTTGCCAGCCGCTTGCATGTCCCTGCTCTTCCTTTGCTTTTCAACAAAACACTTGAAGAATCAGGTAAAAGTGCTGAGGATATCGATGCAATTGCTGTGGCCTATGGACCAGGTTTAGTCGGAGCGCTCTTAGCCGGACTCCAATTTGCCAAGGGCCTTTGTATCGGCCTCAAAAAACCCCTCATCGCGGTTAATCACGTAGAAGCCCATCTTTTTGCTGCCGCTATGAATAAAAACCCTGAATTCCCAGCCCTCGGGGTCGTCGTCTCAGGTGGCCACACAACACTTCTTCTCATTAAAGCTATTGGTTTCTATGAGGTTTTAGGAGAAACAATTGACGATGCGATAGGAGAATCCTTCGATAAAGTAGCTATTATGCTAGGACTCTCCTATCCAGGTGGGCCTCTTATTGAGAAAATAGCAAAGACAGGCAACCCCCATCTCTATCCTTTTAAAAGCGGTAAAGTACAAGAGCGGCCCCTATCGTTTTCTTTCAGCGGCCTGAAAACAGCTGTTCTACAGATGCTTAAAAATTATCCAGAAGCACATCCAGCTGATGTAGCAGCGAGTTTCCAAGAATGTGTCTTTAAAGATCTCTTATCTAAAATATCTATGACCCTCCAAAAAACAGGAGCCCGTTCTCTCTTGGTCGGTGGGGGCGTTGCCAATAACAAACGGCTGCAAAGCCTTCTTCAAGAACTTCCCTTGCCCGTCTTTCTTCCACCGCCGGAGCTCACACTTGACAACGCCGCCATGATCGCAGGCCTTGGTTATCATAATCTTCTGCATAAAGGACCCTCGCCCTTATCCCTGGAACCAGCCACGCGTATTGCATTTTGACAAACAAAAATAGGCCTGATACTGTGAAAAAAAAACTCAAGGCACTTTATATGTCACTCATCCAAAAAGCACCTACACCTCTTACTACAACAAAACCTATGCCTTTAATGAAAGTCCCTCCTGTAGCAGGAATGACCCATATTATTGTTCATTATGATTGCGGTTTTGGCAACCATCTTTTTATTAGAGGAGAACATGGCGGACTCAACTGGAGTGCAGGTAAACCTCTACACAATATAAAAGCTTCTGAATGGACCTTTGAAATACCTACTTTCTTTACAGAATGTGCCTTCAAAATTCTGATTAATGATCAGCACTATGAACAAGGTGACAACCACCACATAACCTGTGGTAAAGTGATAACCATTGAGCCCAAATTTTAAAATCCTCGTAGGTTTTGATGGATTTACCGACTCCATTTATCATGTAGTCGAAGAGCGTAAAAATGCAGATGAAACCTCTTTTTTTTCCTCCATTCCAAGTTTTGCAAGGCGCCTTGAAAAAGCCGCCAACGTCTCTTGTAATATCGAGCTTGTTCTAGAAACAACGCGCTTGGGAGGAAATGCTCCCCTTATGGCTAAAGCCCTCCTGGATAAGGGCGCGAGCATTAACTTTATTGGTACTATCGGTGATCCTCAGATTGAAAGTGTTTTTGCCGACTTTGCCTCTAATTGCTCCCATGTAATATCACTTGGCCCTAGCGGGAAAAGTGACGCCCTGGAATTTCAAGACGGGAAAATTATTCTCGGTAAACATGACTCCATTCTCCATATAAATGAAAAGACTCTTCTATCCAAAGCCGGGTCCCTCCTCAAAACTCTTTGGGAAGAGTCTGATCTTATTGCTATGGTCAACTGGACAATGTTTCCCAGCATGAACGCTATTTGGCATTATCTTCAAACAACCTACAATCCTACTGGAAAACTTTTCTTCTTTGATCTTGCAGACCCTTCGAAGCGACAGCCTGCAGATCTGAAAGAAGCTCTGCGATTAATTGCCAGATTCGACCGGTCTATTCTGGGCCTTAACGAATCGGAAGCAGCTCAAATTAAAGCTCTTGTCGGGCCCGACTTTCCGCATAATATGGGTATTAGCGAAATTGTTGTTCATAGCAAAACCAGCTCGCTTGTGTATGCAGAAAAAAGTTCTTTTGAAGTGAAAACAGCGCTTATTCAAAATCCTGTTACCCTCACGGGTGCTGGTGATAACTTCAACGCTGGCTACTGCTTTGCTAGACTACAAAAAAAAGACTATAAAGCTTCTCTAGAGGAGGCTTGTGAAGCAGCAAGACGCTATATTACCAAGACGTAGCTCTTTTTTAATTTATTTTTTAAATAACTTCTTTTCTTGGGTGTTGCAAAATAGGCTATTCTAGCTATACTGACGGTTATGGATTTTCTTTCTAAATATCTACAAAGTACCGGGGAAAAAGAGCGAAACAAGGCCGTTATCGCCTATCTAGCCTCCCTTGATTATATCAGTGCAGATAGCCCTAAAATTGCGGGCAGCATTTTGCAAGAGCTTAAGGACCAACGTAGCCATTTAAAAATGATTGCTTCAGAGAACTACTCTTCTTTAGCTGTGCAATTAGCTATGGGTAACCTTCTTACGGATAAATATGCCGAGGGTTTTGCCAACCACCGCTTTTATGCCGGCTGCAGTAATGTAGATGCAATAGAAGAAGAGGCTATAAACCAGGTAAAGCAGCTTTTTGGAGCAGAATTTGCTTATGTTCAGCCTCATTCTGGCGCTGATGCCAACCTAATTGCCTTTCTAGCCATCCTCATAGAAAAAGTGCAGACACCTGAAGTAGAGAGACTTGGAAAGAAAAAAGTCGATGAACTTTCTGCTGAAGACTACGAAACTCTAAGAAAACTATTGATGAATCAGACACTTCTGGGCATGGGGCTTAATTCAGGCGGGCATCTAACTCATGGTTATAGACATAACCTCTCTTCTAAGCTCATGCGCGCTTTCTCTTATGAAGTAGATCCAAAAACACATCTGCTGGATTATGATGCTATTGAAAGAATGGCTTTAGAGACAAAACCTCTTATTTTACTAGCTGGTTATTCCGCTTATCCGCGCGCTATTAATTTTGCCCGTATGAAAGAGATTGCCGTTAAAGCAGGCTCTGTTTTTATGGTCGACATGGCTCACTTTGCAGGCCTTGTAGCTGGCAAAGTTTTTAAAGGTGATTTTGACCCCATTCCTCATGCAGATATCGTGACATCTACAACGCATAAAACTTTAAGAGGCCCTCGTGGCGGCTTGATTTTAGCGAAAAAAGAATTTGGTGATATTATTAATAAAGGTTGCCCCTTAGCTATGGGTGGCCCTCTGCCACACGTCATGGCTGCTAAAGCTATTGCCTTCCAAGAAGCCAACAAGCCCTCTTTCCCTCATTATGCGGCCCAAATTGTGCAAAATGCGCAGGCTCTTGCTGGAGAACTCATGCGTCTTGGAATCCCTATCACAACAGGCGGTACGGATAATCATCTTCTTGTAGCCGACGTTACCTCTTTTGGTATCACAGGGCGTCAGGCAGAAGGAGCTCTTCGTGCGGCTAAACTAACCCTCAATCGCAATACTATTCCATTTGATCCACAAGGGCCTTGGTATACTTCAGGCATCCGCCTCGGCACGCCTGCACTCACCACTCTTGGAATGGGTCCTGCTGAAATGAAAATCATTGCTAAAGTTATTCATGACATTTTAAAGTCGACAAAAGCTAAAGAAGATCGCAGTCGATTTGTAACGGAGGAAAAAACCCTCTTAGGGGCAACTCAGCAAGTTGAAGAACTGTTAGCGACCTTCCCCGTTTACCCAGAAATTAGGATTTAACTACTATGCCAGAAGAAGAACCTGAAGAAAAAGAAAAAAAGTCCTCCCCTCTTGACGACAGCATTGAAAGAGCGCTGCTCAAAGCACGCCGTATCTTTTTAAGTGATTCCGTCATGAACGACTCGGCTAAGGATATTATTCGTAAGCTCTGGCATCTCGAACTCCAAGATCCAGGAAAGCCTATTCTATTTATTATCAATTCTCCGGGCGGCTCTGTTGATGCAGGCTTGGCTATTTGGGATCAAATTAAGCTTATTTCCTCTCCTGTTACAACACTAGTTACAGGTCTTGCTGCCTCTATGGGCTCTATTTTGAGCTTGGCTGCTGCCCCCAAAAGACGCTTTGCTACACCGCATGCGCGTATTATGATTCATCAGCCAGCTATTCATGGTGTTGTCCAAGGGCAAGCAACAGACCTTGTGATTCAAGCCAAAGAAATCAAGAAAACACACGAAATGCTCATCAATATGTATGTCCAAGCAACAGGCAAAGACTTTAAAACAATTGAAAAAGCTCTTGACCGTGACACCTGGATGACGGCGGAAGAAGCCCTTAATTATGGCCTGCTTGATGGTATCATTAATTCCTTCAGTGAAATCTAGACCTTTCAGCAAATACCAAGGTGCTGGCAACGATTTCATTGTTCTAGATAATCGAAAAAATATATTTACGGTTGATCGGGCAGAGATAAAAAAACTCTGCCATCGCCGCTTGGGTATCGGTGCAGATGGCATCATCTGGTTAACAGATTCTAAAACAGCTGATTTTGGCATGCGTATTTTCAATGCCGATGGATCCGAAGCAGAAATGTGCGGCAATGGGGTGCGCTGTCTAGCGGCCTTCTTACGCCGCTCTTGCATCAGCACCAAAGAAAAATTTTCTCTAGAAACAATGCAGCGTCAATTAACGGTAACCTTTCAAGGCTCTATTATAGAAGTTGAAATGGGAGCGCCCACTCATATTGCAAGGCATACGGATCTAACAGTCCTTAATACGGGCGTACCACATGCCGTTATTTTTAATGAAAAAATCGAGGCCCTTGAGATAAGTCGTCTTGGCCCTGAAATACGCTATCATGCACGCTTTGCTCCTCAAGGAGTCAATGTTAACTTTGTGGAGAAGATCGGCCCAAGTGCTCTTGCCATTCGCACCTACGAAAGAGGCGTAGAGGCAGAGACTCTAGCCTGTGGTACCGGCTGCACCGCTGCGGCAATAGCTGCACATTTAGTTTTAGAAATGCCCTCCCCTATTACTGTAAAAACCGCCTCTGATGAGCTGTTAACTATTTCTTTTACACCTGACTTCCAAGATGTGAAGATGGCAGGAAATGCTACTTTTGTATTTGAAGGACACCTCTAGCTCCTTCAAATATCTTCTCCTGTTAGTCACAAGGCCCCCTCCATTATCTCTAACTCTCCCGCATGCAAATCTTTCCTTCGGGGAATTCGTTGAAAATAACCTTGTCATATGCTATTCTCTCAAGAAAACACCTTAAGGAAACAGAGGTTATGAGTAAAATTACTGCCAAACGTCATCCTCTTATCTTAAGGCTTCTACGCCTAATGGATGCCTTTACAAAATCCGATGATGAAAGGGACTTTTACCTCGATACCAAAGAGGGCTTCCTTATTTTCATAGACCTAGGCAAATCAGCTGAAGACATAGAGGCTCTTTCCGTAGAACTGAAAACCCATCCGGACCGTTACTGCGCTATTCCTAAACTCTCTTTCTATGAAACTAAAAAAATCATGGAAGGTTTCGTAAATGAAAAAGTTTATGATATCGACACTAAAGAAAAATTGCTGGACATCATCCACTCCAAAGATGCCCGGGAAAACTTTCTGGATTTCATTTATGACCACCTCACAGAGCAAGAAAAGTGGCAGCAATATTATTTAGAACGCTTCCGTATTCGTATTATTGAATGGCTTCGTCAAAATAACTTTCATTTTGTTTTTGAAGAAGATTTAGACCTTGGTAAATCTCTTCTAGAAAAGATCAAACTGCATTTTCTCGATAATAAAGCCCCTAAAGATGTTCAAGCTGCTCGAGAAGTGCTCGAACAAAAAGCTCGCTCCTACTACTCTTTAGAGGCTCTTAATCCACGTCCAAAACGTGGCCGTCCCCCTAAACAGATTATCAAAATAACACCGGAAGTCCAGCTGAGCCACGACCTTTTTCTGACTGTCCCTCCTCCTTTACGCTCTTTCCTCTATATACCGGAAATTATTGCTTCTACAGCTATCACTTTCTCCAGTAAATATGAAACGGAAGAGGACTTCCTTGCCAGCCGCAATCAAAATAAATTACTAACAGGTCATTGGAATACTCTCGATGACAAGCTCTCAGCTCTACGTAGTTTAGCTGTGAAAACCGAGCAGCCCAAAGTCGCCACTCTTAATTGGGGTGATAAAGATGACGATGAAGAAGATGATGATGAGGAAGAACCCTCCCGTAAGAAAAAAGCTAAAGTGCCTCTTAAAAAAAGCAAAAAGTGAAAACTGCCTTAGTTCTTCTTGTCCTAGCATTACAGCTAGTATTAGAACTGAGCGCTTTGACCCTTATTAATAAGCCTTCTGCGATTCTTTATACCTCTCCTGAAAAAGAGAGCTTTATCGAAGACATCCTTCGCTATGGCGCCCATGTCACCCTCCTCCAAGAACAGGAGGGCTTTGCACAAGTATCTCATCAACAGAGGGGCCTCGCAGAAGCGTGCCCTCCAGCATCAACTGGATGGCTTCACAAAACAGATCTTTTAGAGGTCTCCAAAGACCCTCACCTCTTAGCTACAGCTTTTGTAGGCTATCGCGGTGCCTATTTATTTAAAGAAGCCGATACCAAGCGCGGCCCCTTCCTGACACTTCCCTTTGAAACACCTTTGGAAGTGGTGGAAGAGCTACCCGAAACATGTAGACGCTGGATTATTGTCAGACTTCAAGATGGGCAAAAAGCCTACGTACAACGCAGCCAGATTGTTTTTGAGAAGAGAGTGCTTAACATGGCTGAAATGGTAGCTTTTAGTCAGCAATTTATCGGCTTAAAGTACCTCTTTGGTGGCACAACCTCTTTTGGCTATGACTGCTCAGGCTTCACACAGATGCTCTACAGACAGATGGGTGTTATAATACCGCGCAATAGTTACCAACAAGCTGTAGACCCTCGATTTCAAGAAGTGCAGGAGGCTCAAGCAGGTGATCTTGTCTTCTTCTATAATGCTCAAGGATCTGTCGTGCATGTCGGTATGATGATCAATTCTACTGAATTCATTCACTCTTTCCCTAAGCGTGAATCTTGGATCTGTATTACAAGACTCGATGAAAAAACACTTCACGACAGTAGCCTCTACAGCTACTGCGAAGTTAGACGCTTATCCACATAGCAGCCTTCTGAAACTACTAGCCAGCTTTATCCTACTTTCCTAATCTGATCTAGAAAACCTCATCTTATAGCCACTGTGATATGCAAAAAATAAAGACAAAAAAAGTGGTTCACGCCAATATCTACAGCAAAAAGCCCAAGTAATATAGCCTAAAGCTTGGGAACCTAAAAGAATGAGTAAACCGTTAAGCTCGCTAAAAAATGAAGGGGCAAAGACGCCCCTCTCATTCCTCTATTTTTAGAAGGCTTACTACATCTATCAAGATCGAAGATTAACTCAGGCAGATCCTTAAAGAGGTCTCTCTTCTCAGAGAAACCTCCTTAAACCCTACGAGCTTATCTAGCCCTGCTTTAACAGCCAGCTTCTGATACCTGTTGTGGGGGTGGGGATGCTACCATACCCCCCTATAATAGCTGCGCTGCCTGTGTTTATAGCAACGCTATTGATATAGCCATTTGATAGAAGACCTGTAATTGCAGTTGCAACGCCTGCAGCTGTAACTGTGTAGGCAATAGGTGCGCTGCTGGTATAATCCTGCCCCCCTATAATAGCATCGCCGCTATTGTTTATAGCAACGCTCTGGATAAAGCCATTTGCTGGAAGGGGTGTAATTGCAGTTGCAGTAGTGCTGCCAGCTGCAACTCTGTAAGCAAAAGGTGCGTCTGCGCCGATGGTATAATCACCCCCCCCTATAATAGAATCGCCGCTATTGTTTATAGCAACGCTCTGGATATAGCCCTTTGCTGGAAGGGGTGTAATTGCAGTTGCA
>CAIMEJ010000032.1 GCA_903839985.1 uncultured bacterium
TAAATTAGCATCCACATAAGCTTTAGGATTTTCGATGCTATAACGCACACCTGCTTGGGCTGCTAAATGCAAAATATGTGTGGCCCCAGAAGCCCTCTTTTGCAGAGCAGCGCTATCTGTCAGGCATCCCTCATATATATCTATATCATTATCTTTTAATACTTTGGCTCTAGCTCTTTTAAGAGATGGGTCGTAATACGAACAGAAGTTATCAAAGCCTATAACCCTATCACCCCGCGCTTTAAGCTTCAGAGCTGTATGCATACCAATAAAGCCTGCTATTCCTGTTAAGAATACTGTTTTCTGTGCCATTCGTATGCCGTTTGTATGATCTCTTCTATTGTATAACGAGGCTGCCAATCTAAAAGCTTTTTAGCAAGCGCTGAATTGGCAACAAGTGAAGATGGATCACCCGCACGCCTAGCCTCTTTTTCTACCTGTAACTTTTTACCGCTGACTTTTTCTACTAAAGAAATAATTTCTTTTACAGAATACCCCTTTCCTACACCAAGATTCACCTGTAGGTTATCGCATCTGGTTAGAGCCTGAACATGAGCTGAGCTTAAATCTTCTACATGGATGTAATCCCGAACAGCTGTACCATCAGGAGTTGGATAGTCAGAGCCAAAAATTTTAAGTAGCCCTCCCTGTAAAGCCGCCTTTATAGCCAGAGGAATAAGATGTGTTTCAGGCGTATGATCCTCCCCTAATAACTTGCTTGCTCCTGCCGCGTTGAAATAACGAAGTGCTGCAAAGGGAAGCCCATAGGATCTATGACAATCTACTAATATCTGCTCGATCATCCACTTTGTTCTTCCATAGGCGCTTAAAGGATCCTTAGGGTGCTTTTCATCTAGGGGACTGTACTGAGGATTTCCATAAATAGCGCAGGTAGAGGAAAAAACAAAGGGAACAATTTCTGTTTCTCTGATAGCCCTTAATAAACTTAAAGCACCACCCACATTACTATCATAATAATTTAAAGGCTCTACTGATGACTCTCCAACATAAGTAAGGCCAGCAAAATGAATGACAGCTTCAGGCTTATATTTTAAAAAAAGGGGCTTGAGATTTGCTCTTAAATCTATTTTCTCTAAGGGAAGTCCTTTTATAGCATATTCATGACCGTAAAGAAGGCTATCAAGGACAATTGGCTCATGCCCTGCTGCTAATAATGCCTGACAGGTGTGGCTACCAATATATCCGGCACCTCCAGTAACTAAAACTCTCACCTGCGTCCTATAGAATAGTAATAAAATCCATCTGCACGCATTGTTTCAGGATTATATTGATTACGCCCATCAAAAAAAGCTAAGTGGTTCATCTGTTTCTTGACTTCTGCAAAATCAATAAATCTGAACTGCTTCCATTCTGTCACCAAAACAATAGCATCAGCCCCTTTGGAAGCCTCTAACTCATCCTGGCACCAAACAACTGGCTGCTCTATAAGCTTTTTTGCCTTATCCATGCTAACAGGATCAAAAAGACGCAAATGCGCCCCTGCTTTAGAAAGCTCTTCTATAAGAACAAGAGATGTAGCCTCACGCATATCATCTGTTCCAGGTTTAAAAGATAGCCCCCAAAGAGCAATTGTTTTGCCTTTTAGCTCTCCAAAATAGGCTTTTATTTTCTTGAAAAGTAACTTTTTTTGTTCCTGGTTTACCGCATCAACTGCTTCTAAAATAGAAAGGGAAAGCCCTTGGCTTTTAGCCGTCTGTTTTAAAGCCTTAATATCTTTGGGGAAACAAGACCCTCCATAGCCACAGCCAGGATAGAGGAAATTAGAGCCTATACGACGGTCGCTACCAATACCTTTACGGACTTCGGTTATATCTGCTCCGAGCTTTTCGCAAAGTGCTGAAAGCTCATTCATAAAAGAAATCCGGGTGGCCAGCATGGCATTAGCGGCATATTTAGTCATTTCAGCAGAAAGGGCGTCCATCCAAATAATACGTTCATGATTGAGATTAAAAGGAGCATATAACTCTCTCATAAGCTCTGCGGAATGCTCATTATCCGTACCTATGATAATACGATCGGGCTTCATGAAATCAGATATAGCATCGCCTTCTTTAAGAAACTCTGGGTTGCTAACTACATCATACGAAAAAGAGACCCCTCGTCTTTCTAAACAATCAGCCACCCATCTTGTCACTTGAGCAGCAGTGCCTACTGGAACAGTTGACTTATTAACAAGGATAGAAGGCCCTGTCATAACAGAAGCTAACTGCTCAACAGCTGTTTTTAAATAAGAGAGATTGGCGCTACCATCTGCTGATTCAGGAGTCGGAACAGCTAAAAAACAAACCTCACCAGGAGATGAATACTTGGTTGTAAAGCTGAGCCGTCCTGCGGTAGAATTTCTTTTAACTAGTTCTTCAAGGCCAGGCTCAAAAATGGGAATGACACCTTCCTGTAAAGCCTTAATTTTAGCCTCGTCTATATCCAAACATGTAACGTGATGCCCCATTTCGGCAAAACAGGCGCCCGTTACAAGGCCTACATATCCTGTCCCTATGATTAAAATTTGCATAAAGCTATATTAAACTGATTTTGGGTTTATTGCCCTTAAAAAGAGTGGTTTTAAGCATGAGTATTGAATGGGTCAGTTCGCAAATAGCTGAGATACTAGACTCTGGTGAAAAAAATCCCGCCTTATTACATAAAAAAATTGTTGTTTCTCCTTTCGGCCCTGTTTTTATCTCCCGCAGCTCCTGCCTTGGACGCTTCTGGACTTTTATATGGGGGTTATCTCGTATTATTGATTGGTGGGGAGGCTTCGAAACAAAGGCTTTTGAGAGAGCTTTAGCTAAAACAGCCTCTGTTTGGGAAGAAAATATTTCGCTGCTCTCCTTCCATAGCAATATATTCAAAACACTTATGGAATACACCCTCAAAGGAAAGGCCTACTTATCACCGGAAGAAATAGCTCTTACACATAAAATACTACGGCTAGCACAGATCTATCTATTCCCCGCCTTCCATAATTATGGACCTTATCCTTTTGTAGAAAACTGGGGTCATATAAATAGAATATTAGAAGTCTCCAAACATACGGGATTAGGCCCTTCTTGTTTAGAAGAGGGCTTCTTATCCTGGATTTCTACCTTATCAGGCGACTCTTTCCCTTCTATGAGCACTTTTAAAAAAATATTCTTTGAAGAAGCTCTCTCACCTGAAGAAAGAGGCCTATTTAAAAGCTGGATCGATACAATTCAAGAGCAAGAGGCTTTTATTCCTATTGCCGACTTTCTCCTAGCTCTTAAGAGACTGGCCTTCCATTTAGGTGCCGTAAGACAATTGCCAACTGTTCTAATCAGTCTTAGCCAGGCCCTTAAAAAGAAAGGCTGCTCTCTTTTTGATAAAATAGATCCCTACCATCTAGATAGAGTTACTACCTCTATAAATACTTTTAAACTAGAATATGAGATGAGCAAACCCTCAATAAGCCTTTCAGAAGAACCCCGACGTTTATCTCTAAAATCTGAAAATCTTGTGCAAGGTGTTAACCCTTTTTGCAGCGAACAGCTTTTATATTTACCCTTATCCGATGCTTCTCAACTTGTATGGAGCCCTAGAAATAGGGTCGCTCTTGCACTTATACAAGCTGAGCGCTCTTCTGGAGCATGGAAAAATTATCTTTTGCCTTTAGAGATATTAGAAGATGGCTTTTATGCTAAAATACCTAAATGGGGTCCCTTATTTGAACACAATCTACCGGCTCTAGCTCTTTTACTAGAAAGCCTTCTATCTAAGCAGATGTGGAGCCCCCTTTTAGTAAAGGATTTACTTGTAAGTGTAGGTACAGATATTAAAATCCTAAGCCCCGTCCCTTTAGAAAAAACTCCTCTGGTATATGACAAAGTGGTTAGTTTTTTGGCTTCTTTTGAAAATCCGGACTTTTTTATCGCCATGGTACAAAGATTAAATCTTGATAAACACCCTGTTCACCTCTATTACAAGGATATTTTACGTGGTCTAGGCCATCCTAAACTAGACAGTCACGCTAAACTTGCCACAGAGCTTCGCATAGATGCCTCTCAAGCAAGCATGCTTGAAAAAAACAGCCGTAAACTCCGTTTCATGGTTGAGCAGGCCAGGTTAAGACTCTTGCCTTACCTAGATGAAAAGTCTAGAGCTTCTGATGCAAGAAATTCTTTTGTGTTACTATTTTCTATCCAAGATCTTTTTCCGGTTATCTCTCCAGAGCTTTCTCTACTTGAAGACACAGCCTCTCTTCAGACCTTTGCACAAAGGACCGATCTCTTTCCTGGATCTCCTTATTAATCTCTCTTATTTTAGGCTAATAAGAGTTGCACTTGTTTCATGAGCAATAAGGGGCCCCCCTTCATGGACCTGGCGGCGAAAAGAAAAAAAATCCTCTCTATTCTCATAGGTACAAAGGCGGGCTATTTGCATATGGTGGGAAAGAATGCCCGCTGAACGAAGCTCATCTTCTGCTAGTTGCCATAGATCCATGTGACAGGGCTCTTGCAAGTAATGCCAAAATTCAGGCGGCCACTCTTTAGACCAAGAACGAAATTCTGAACAGGAAGGCCCAAGACTTGGGGAAATGGCAACTAAAATATTAGAGGGGCTTGATTGAAACTTCTCTTGCATTTGCTTAATTGTTTTTATGTAAAGCCGCTTGACATTTCCTTTCCATCCCGCGTGGACAGTAGCTGCAACCTTTTTAACAGGATCATAAAAACAAGCAATCTGGCAGTCAGCATGCATCATAAGAAGGCCTAGATGCTTTTCCTGTGTCATAAGAGCGTCGCCTTCAAAAATAGGCGAGTTTTTATCTACCGAAAAAATTTTATCCCCATGACGTTGAAATGCATAAGCAATTTTCTCTAGTTCAAACTGCTGCCTTACAACTTCGAAATTTCGTCCTACTTCCTCTACATTGTGAGCCTTTTCAATGGCCATATTAAAAGGCTTAAGAATGACTGCGTTCATGAGCCCTGCATCATCTAAAAGCTCAAAAGAGAGCCAGCGCAAGGCCCCTTCTTTATGGAGCCGCATTCTGTATTAACCTCAAGCTCGTAAAAAGATTAAATATAGCTGCAATATCGATATCTTTCTCACCTTCAATAAAAGATAGCGCTTCTTCTAATATTGCCCCACCCTGAAAAGCTTCCAAAAGCCCATATTCTATATCAGAAAGCGGCTGCCAAAATGTTTTCCCTGATAAGGGCACTCGGTAGAGAACTACTTTAATAGGCTCTTTACTTGGTTTGGGGGGATTCTTATCTTCCAGAATTTCCTTACGGAAAGTGACTAAATCTTCCTTTAAACTCAACAGCTTTACATGACTCTGCAAAATAAAAGACTTCGATGGATCCAAAGGCTTTACAACTACCTCTCCCAAAAAAGTATCGTAAAAAGCTTTATCTATATAAGCCAGCTTTAAAACTGTCTTATCTCGTTTTAATGGTGACATCCATTCAATTAGCCCCTCCGCAATCAAATAAAGTGACCATTGACTTGGATTATGCGCTAAAAGATAGGGCTCGGCAATTTGCTGATTGAACTGTAAAACACCCATCCATTTGGTTAAGCTCGGAAAAACATGCTGAATAGCACTAAAAAGACGCCACCAATATTGCTGATTATAGATTTCCACCCTTTCATGTGGTTTCATAAGGGTTGTACCTACAACATACTTAGCGGAGCTTAAAATATGCTCGCTGCTCATTTTTTGATTTTCCAAGGGCGTACGTAAAACTTCTCCAAACCATCCTTGAAGCTCTTTATGAAACATAAATAGCGGCCTTCTGATATTCTTTTGCCTTTAGAGCCTCTTTCCAGGTCTCTTCGAAAGAAACAAAGTCGTCATCCCACTCCAGGAGGGTCGAGACATATCCTGTTTTAGGCCAAACATCTCTATAAATCTCCCAAACTTCATTTTTCACATAATCGTTATGCGTATCAAGTACATAATGGCCCTTATCCAGATGCCCTGCTACATGTATTTGAATGACTCTTTCCAAGGGAATATTTTTAATATATTGGTCTACACTAAATCCATGATTTCGAGAAGAAACATAGATATTATTCACATCCAACATCATAGAAATATCTGCTTTTTCTACAATAGCCCTATAAAAATCCCACTCAGGCATTTCGTCTGCATGAAAAGAAACATAAGATGATAGATTTTCTAAAGCAAAAGGCCTCTCTAAAAAATCTTGAACAATCCGTGCCCGTTCAGCCACATAATTAATCACTTCTTTTGTATAGGGCAGAGGTAATAAATCATGATAGTGAGCCCCTTTTTGATGCCCCCAACATAAATGATCTGATATCCAAGGAGTATTTGTTCTTTCGGCTAGTTTTTTAAGCTTTTTGAGGTAGTCAAAATCTAAAGGATCTGGACTTCCTATAGCAAGAGTAACTCCATGCATAGTGACCGGATAATGCTCTAAAATAGCATCTAAGTACTCCAAGGGCGTCCCATGATCTACTAGAAAGTTTTCGGAAATAATCTCAAACCAATCAATAGGGGGGAGCTGTTCTAATATAGTATCGTAATGGGCAGTCCGAAGACCTATTCCAATACCTAGGTTTTTTTTAAGCATTCTGTATAGCTATAAGATAATCAACTGCTTTACTTGGGTCAATACCTTGTGTTAAAGAAACAGCTAAACCACGTGCATTAGGTGTTAAACTTAAGAAAAATATACGATCATCCACACCGAGCATATCATAAAAGGCCTTCTGATTTGGATAGAGTCTTGCCGCATCTTTATTTTGCGCCTCTAACACAGCCTTATTAGGATCTTTTAAAGCCTCGCTATCGAAAACTAGATTTTCCTGTGTGCGATCACTTAGAGAGAGATATAAAATCTTATTCTCTTCATTTAAAGAATTATAGA
>CAIMEJ010000033.1 GCA_903839985.1 uncultured bacterium
AAAAAAAATTGGATAAGGAATACACGTCACAGGAGATCACCCTTGATCCAGCCCCTTCTAAGCAGCTATTATTACTCCCTTCCTTTATATTAAAGAAAAGAATAGAAACATCTTCTTACAATGAGCTTATTGCCTCTGAAATCTCTACTATATTAAACCTTCAAAAATATATTGCCCCTTCTTTCCTGGTATTTATAGATGCACAGCCTATAACTGTACAGGAAAAGCTCCCCATAAAGGTAGGCTGGTCTTTATTACATCCGCCCTATATCTCTTTCCAACATAGCCTGAAAGACTATTTTCTCTCTCATATATCAGCTTATATTCTAGGTCTGGCGGATTTATCAGGATCAAATATTGGTATTCACAAGGACTATGGCTACCCTATTTTTTTTGATCTAGAAGATGCTTTTATGGTGGATAATACTTTTAGCGTAAGAGCCCTACAGCTTCCATGTGGTCTTCATTATCAAATATCCCTCTTTTATACTTCCTGTCTACTTGGAGGGGATTTATTTTATAAAAAAATAAATATTGAACTACATAGAATCCTAAAAAATTATCAACACTTATTGGCAAATAACTATCTTCCCCCGTTAAAGGATTATCTAAATAGAACAAGCCTTTTATCCGATTTACAGAAACAAGCTTTGCTAGAAAGAGTCGATAAAGTAATAGAACTTCCTTTTGCAATCGGAACTTCTTTTAATAGTGTTGTGCATCATTTATTCAACTTATCCCCAAAGATGGATGATTACATTAACCAAATATCCTCTATTCTGGGGTGGAAATCCGGATTTGGGGGTACGCTATTTTGGTTAAGGACTGTTCATCAATATTGGATCACCCACCCAGACAACTATGAAAAAATAAATTCTATTCTTGAAGAGCTTTATCAGGATTGTTTGAACCAGGGGTCTATAAGAGAAGGGGCTTCTTAAATTCAGTGGACCTGAATTTTTAACTCGTAGATACTTTTAAAAATATGGACTGAGCAGGGCTCGAACCTGCGACCACCCACTTAGAAGGCGGGTACTCTATCCAGCTGAGCTATCAGTCCAAGTGGTGCTATAATATACGAGTTTTACAAAATAAATGACAAGAATTTACATCGCACTGGGCAGCAATAAGGGCGACTCCGCCGCTCTTGTAACAAAAGCTCTGGAAGAGCTTAAGCTTTTCGGTAGCCATTTTCTAGCCTCTCCACTCTATTCCACAGAGCCTATTGACTGCGAAGGAGGCTCTTTTACCAATGCGGTCTGCTCATTGGAAACGCTCTTAGAGCTCCAAGATTTTATCCCTTTACTAGAAGGGCTTGAAAAAAAAATGGGTAAAACGCCCAAAAGTAAGGGCGAAGCGCGCTTCATGGATTTAGATATCTTGTTTTATGGCTCGGGGGAATATAGCTGTCTCGGCTATACTATTCC
The DNA here is from genome assembly GCA_903839985.1 of uncultured bacterium. Lineage (GTDB taxonomy): Bacteria > Chlamydiota > Chlamydiia > Chlamydiales > VFKH01 > VFKH01. The sequence continues at coordinate 1,428 of CAIMEJ010000033.1, forward strand.
GCATCCCTCCTGGCAGACAAGAAGCTTTGTTTTAAAGCCTCTTTCTGACATAATCAGCACGGTGACTGTTGGAGACAAAACATTTAATATAAAGAACTTATGCAAGAAGTTAAGCTAAAAAATATTACAATTGGCACCGGACAGCCCCTTGCTATTATGTGTGGACCTTGCGTTATTGAAAGCGAAGAACATACCTATGCCTGCGCTGAACAGTTAAAAAAAATATTCGCAGAAGTGGGTCTTCCTCTTATTTTTAAAGCAAGCTATGATAAGGCCAACCGCTCTGCACGCGAATCTTTTCGAGGACCTGGGATTACTGAAGGCCTTCGAATTTTAGGCACCATTCAAAAAGAATTAGACCTACCCGTTATAACAGATGTCCACTCCCCTGAAGAGGCCGAAAAAGCCGGGCTCATGTGTGATATCATTCAAGTGCCAGCTTTCCTCTGCAGGCAGACAGACCTTATTTTTGCAGCAGCCCGCACTCCTGCCGCTGTAAATATTAAAAAAGGTCAATTTATGGCGCCATGGGACATGCGTAACGCTATTGATAAAGTTCTCTCTCAAGGTAATAACCGGGTGATTGTTACAGAAAGAGGAACCTCTTTTGGCTACAATAATTTAACAAGTGACATGCGCGCTATTCCTCTTATGCAAGCATTTGGCCATCCCGTCTGCTTTGATGCTACCCATTCTGTGCAGCTACCCGGTGGTCTAGGGACCTCTTCCGGTGGTCAAAGAGAATTTATTCCTATTCTCGCTAAAGCAGCAGTAGCCTCAGGTGCTAACTGCCTCTTTATAGAAGCGCATCCAGACCCCGTTAACGCTAAAAGTGATGCTGCCAGTGTAATGGATTTCAAAGAGCTCCTTCCTTTACTTAAAACACTCAAAAGGCTTTATGAAGTGGTTCAAGAGAGCAGCACTTAGCCTTAGCTTACTTATTATGCTAACTGGACTAATAGGGATTTCTGAGGCTATCAATAGTCCTAAAGAGCCCGCTCCTATTCAGTTAGCTAAACAGGGTCTGGAATTGAATCAAACAAAAGTAAATATTCATCGATCTTACTGGTTTTTTGACAAAGAGCGTCCTATATCTATCAAAATGTTTTACCCCTCTAGCCATATCTTTCGTGATAACAGTCTTATAGAAGAGATTAAAGATCTAGAAGCGGAAGCCTTCGATAATATATCTCTGAATACCTTTTTTGCAGAAACAGGTTCTCTTAACTATGGTACTAATATCTTAGAAGCTGAAAAAGTGCATATTACAAGGCAAATAAAAGATCAACCCTTTTTGAAAGCTCTAGCAGATACTATTACAGTGCATCTTAAAGAATCTTCCCCTACATTTGAGGCTACTGGAGTTAAAGCAGAGGTGGAGTCATGAATAGTCTTTTTAGCCTTCTTTTTTTAGCCTCTACAACGATCCTTCCTCATGACTCTTTTATTATTGAGGCAGATAAGGCCGTGAGCGCTAACGAAAATCTACAGCTCTCAGGTCATGTAAAAATTCAATCAGGCCCCTTAACTGCTGAATCAGAAGAAGCTTCCTGCTCACAAGATAAACAAAGTCCCCTCTTTCTTAATGTAGATGTGCGCCTCTTCATTGAAAACTACGGACAAATTAACTGCGCTTCCGCTTTTTTAGACCCCTCTCAACATATAGCCCAGTTTAATAGCCTTGGATCCCCTGTCATCTATAAGGATGTGAAGCTGGATCTTTATGTAGAAGCCTCTCAAATGTCCCTTTTCCTGAGCGATAACAATCAAAAATTAAAAAGTTTTACAGCTCATAAAGATGTGAAGGCTTTATGGAAATATGGCCTTTCTTGTGAAGGAGAAGAGGCTTTTTTCCATCCTGAGAACCATACACTTACCTTTTTAAGAGCCCATATTATTGCCAAAGACAAACTGGACATGATCTGTCAAAGAGCCCTTCTTGACACCAAAACACACAGTGTCTCTTTAGAGCATGTAGCAGGTTTTCTACAGGCCTCTGAAAATCTTCATGTAATTGCCGATCACCTCCACTACCTAGCCCCTCTTATAACATTAACGGGTAATGTCTCTCTTAATATGCAGCTAACAGCTGGTGAAGCTACACTCTCAGCTATTCATACGTGCGTGGTTAACGAGGCTCTTCATACGATACAGCTTCATCCACTTCCCTCTAGCCATATCTTTCTAAAGACTCCTTACGGAACTGTTAAAGCCGATAATATTGACCTTCTCTATGAAGAAACTGATGGGGAATACAAACTCCAAAACCTTGTTTTAAAAGGAGCTGTGGAACTTGCCAACACTTTTTCTTTTAAAGACCCTGAAACCCCTGTGAATCGCTATGCTATTGCTCATATAGTAGAAGTAGACTGCTTTGATAAGATTATGACTCTCAAGCCCCTTAAAAATCAGCGCGTGCTCTTTTTAGATGAGGGGAAAAAAGTCCAGGTGAGTGCCGATGCCATTGCCGTTTGTTATAAAGATGGGCAAGAAGAAATTAGTGGCAAGGGTGCTGTACGTATGCTATTTACAGATAGTGAGTTACTTCGATTCTCTGAACGTTTTCACAAATAAAGATATATGCTGCTTGAAACAAAAAATCTCTCTAAATCTTTCGGAGGCCGCACCGTGCTCTCCGACCTTTCTTTTGGCATTAATAAAGCCGAAATTATAGGTCTTCTGGGCCCTAACGGGGCAGGAAAGACAACAGCTTTTTATATTACAATGGGAGTGATACGCCCAGATAGTGGCCACGTCTTTTTTAAAGGCCACGATATCACACGCCTTCCGATTCATAAAAGAGCCAGCATCGGCCTTGGCTATCTCGCTCAAGAACCCTCTATATTCTATAACCTTTCTGTAGAAGATAACCTCAGGCTAGTTCTCGAGGCCGAAAACTTATCTAGGCCCGAGCAAAAACATCGTCTTACGAGCCTTTTAGAAGAGCTTCACCTCACTCATCTTGCCAAAAAACAAGCAGGCTCTCTTTCTGGAGGTGAACGGCGCCGCTTAGAAATTACCCGCGCTCTTATCACAAACCCTGAGTGCCTACTTCTGGACGAACCCTTTGCCAATATAGACCCTTTGTCCATTCACGAGGTTCAAGAGCTCCTACGCCATCTAAAAGAGCGAGGCATCAGCGTTCTTATCACCGATCACAATGCTCGTGAGATCTTCGCTGTGGCCGACTCCTCTTTCCTCATCAACGATGGCCGCGTTATCCTCTCCGGTACTAAGGAAGAGCTGCTCCGAAGCGAAGAAGCTAGGGAGCATTACTTAGGGCACAATTTTAAATTATGACTTCTTTTTGCAGCCTACTGCTATCAAATAATGGGCAAGTGCTGGATATCCTGTATGAACAATTTCATCATGGGCCGAGAACATAAAGACATGTGTAAAATGCTGTCTCATTTCCTCTTCTAAGCGCTCTGGTGTATAAACATTCACATGCCCTTTTTTAGAGACCTCGGAGGCATATTGCTGACTAATCAAACTAGGGGTACCGATGATTGCAATTCCTTCTGGATTGATACTTGCTACAAGACCCTTCCAAAAAGCGTCAACGTGATCCGGAAAAATGTGCTCGATTACATCAAAGTTTGTGACAGCGTCCCACATACCAAGGTGCGGACTTAAAAGAAAATCTCCTACCTCAAACTCTACTTTTTTATCTTTAAAGTTTGCTTGTGCAATAGCAATAGCTTCTTCATCAAAATCCATTCCCTTAGCAAAGCCACACTCTTTAGCTAGAAGGTATGTTCCAAGACCTTCATTGCATCCTATATCAAGTACATACTTACCAGAACCAATCATTTTGGCTGCAAATTTGTAATAAGACATTGAATGCAGCATTCTACGGGGTGTTTTAAAGAACCAATAGGAAGCGTATTTACCCAAAATCATGGGTTTTTGATCCTTAATAAGAGAACTGACACATTCCCAGTTAGACTTTTCTTCTTTTTTGATTTCACAATGTGGCATAGATTTCTTCTTGGTTTTGAGCATAATATTTACGAGCACATGCTGTAACAGGAGAAAGGGAAAGTAATTCATAATAATCTGGTCTAGCACTTAAATCAACACCTGCCAAAGCATTTAAGATCCGCATATCGGAACTCCAACGAGTTATCTGGCCTTGATTTACAACACTTCCATGAACAGTGGAGAGAAAAAACATCAATGCTTGACCTCTTTTTAAGGCAATAGGCTCCATCTTTTTCTCAATAGCAGGATCCATTAATTTAGGCGCATAAAGAAAACCGAGTTGATGTTTTGAGGAGCCTTTAGTTACCGTGGTATCTGGATTCTGAATTTGTTCGGTAGGGAACAGCTTCTCTGGAAGACAATGGGATCCGGGCATAACGCTCAAGCTACTTTCTTTTTCCACGTCTACGAAAGGAACTAGCACCGAAAGTTCATAAGGTGATCCGCCATAAAATGTATCCCTATGATATCCAATATTATCTTGTGGTTTTCCTGGCCTGGTCATGCGTAGATAAGGGTTTGCTTGCGATAAAAGATCTAACCCTACAATCTTTTGAAAAAAGTTCACTTGTGAATGAAAAATTTTACGAGCAAATTTTTGTTCTCGATAAAACTTTGTTAGTTCAATTTGTAACTCGGAATGCCTCTCATCATCATTAATTGATAAATGGTATTCTTCTAGGGGAATTTTTTTGCCAATTAATTGAGCCAAACGTTCCTCCAGGCTCATACGCACATAATCAATGACCGAAGTATCTTGAAAATCAAAAACAACAAATCCATGCTCTTGTAAATGTGCTATTTTCTCTTGCATATAGATCCTCTTAAACTCTTATTTCTTATGGCAACAAACACAAAAAATATAGTGTGCCATTGGAGCATATCCTGTATGAACGATTTCATCATTCATACCAAAAGAAAATACTTGATGAAAATATTTTTTCAAAGCAGCTGCTAAACGCTCCTGTGAATACATATTCACATGCCCTATTTGACTCATTTCTGAAGCGTAGGGTGCGGATGTAATATTAGGCGTGCCTATAATGCACATGCCATTTGCATCTAAATTATCCATAATTGTCTGAAAATAAATATCTTCATATTCGGGAAGAATATGTTCAATAACATCTAAACTGACTACAGCACCAAATTTTCCGTAGCTTTTACCCATAAAATCGTCATAGTCAAATGTGAATTTAGCCTCAGAGAAATTATTTTTGGCTGTTCTGATTGCTTGCTCGTCTAGATCAATACCTGTGTAGGCAACCGCTTTTTCTGCAAGAATTGGAGCACCAATACCTGAACTACACCCCAGTTCTAGAACAGACATCTCCTTACAGATCATCTTGGCACTAAATTTATATCGAGAAAGAACAAATCCGAGTCTTTTAGGATCATTTCGAAAGTTAAAACTCCAATGATCCCCCCAATTGCATTGTAGATTGCCCAAAGAGTCCGTTACATCATTCCATAAGAGCTTTTCCGAAGCCTCGAGACCTGTCATTATTTCTCTCTCTTTAAAATTTTTTCTATGCAATCAAAAATAGATGTTGGCCGAAAGTCTATCTCACTTGCCAATTTTGCACAGCTCATATTTGTTTTCTTAGGCAATCGATATGGAGATTCTATTTCATCCAAAGAAATTGCTTTTACATAATCTGGATTTATATTCATCCTACAAGCTATCTCCCTAGCCAGATCTAATCTCGTCCAAATCTCCTTGTGACAAATATTATACAGTCCCTTTTTCCCTTTTTTCTGAAGTGCAATCACTGCGTCTACTAGGTCCTCTACTAAGAGAGGGTTAAAAATATGATCATGCGCCGCCCTAACAATACGTTGATTTATTAAATCATTATGTATTTGATCTAAAAATGTACCAGAAAAATTACTGTCAAATATTTTACCAGCTCTAACAATCAAATAATTATCACCGCAAATTTGAGGTAATTTTTTTTCAATTAACTCTTTCTGTCTTCCGTATTCGTTAATAGGATTTGTATCAGATAATTCGTTATAGTCACCTGTATTTCCATTAAAAACATATGCCGTAGAAAACACTACTGGTTGAATATCAAATTTCAATAAAGCTGTGACTAAATCTAATGTTCCTTCTACATTAGAACGATATTCAGCTGTTTTTTCTTGTTCACATAATGCAAGATTTGTATTTGCTGCGACAATAATTGCATGAGAATATTCGCCTTTGCACAAATTAAGCGCTGTAATATCTGGAGATTGAAGATCTACTCTTTTTTTAGGATCTATAGACTTGTAATGAGTACCTTCGGATTCAGGTAAAGCTTTTAAAAACGCTTTACCTAAAAAGGCTTCAGAACCAATCACAAGAGTTTTTTTTAAAAAATTCATTTATTGATGATACTTATCTAGTTATTTAAAAATCAATGGCCCTTTACTATTCGAAATAGTAAAATCGACCTAGGTTGGTAAAAAGTAAATCCCCCTACAATCTTTACATTATGATAATTATTTCACCAAAAGAAGGAAGCATCCCATATGGTTAAAGCTATAGTTAAAAAGCTTATGAGAGGTTCTGAAAGGGGTCTTAAAAAGGTTCTTAAGCTTTCTAAAACAGGCACTAAAATTCTTAATTTTATAGAATTACGCAAATTTGCATTTACAGCTTGTAATGGCTGTTTTTTTAAATATGTTGACAAGCCCTTCAGAAGAAAAACTGTTGATCGTGTTTATTGTGATGCATTCAATGAGGTATTTATTTTAGCTAAATCATTGCCTCTCAAAGGAGATATTTTTGAATTTGGTGTTTTTGCTGGATATACGTCTTTATTATTCGCAAAAAAAATAAATGAATTTAGATTCCGAGATACTAGCCTACATCTTTTTGATTCTTTTATTGGACTTCCTGAGGCCGTAGAACTAGATAAAAACTCATACGAATTTGCTTCAGGAGTTTGGACTGAAGGCTCTATGCGCGTATGTGAAGGTTTAGACAAGTATGTGCATAAAAAGTTAGCAAAAATATTACCTAATGATCGTATTCATGTGATAAAAGGCTTTTTTGAGGATACTCTTGATGCCTATTTTAAAAATTTAAATAAAAAAGCTAAAATTGTGCATATTGATTGCGACCTCTACAGCTCTTCAAAATATGTTTTAGATTTTTTATTTAAAA
>CAIMEJ010000034.1 GCA_903839985.1 uncultured bacterium
ATGAAGATTATGACTATTCGAAAGACCTCGTACAACAGCTTAAAAGCGACAAATACCTCTTCACACTGATTGCTTTTATTATTATTTTGGTAGCTTGCTCTAACATTCTTTCGATGCTTATCCTCCTTGTTAATGACAAAAAAAAGGATATTGGTGTTTTGCAGTCTATGGGGGCCACCAAAAAAAGCATCGCTCTTATTTTCGGACTAGTTGGAACAGCTCTTGGACTTCTAGCGAGTATTTTAGGTACGGCCGTAGCCTATATAACTCTTGCGAACTTACAAACACTGGTGGACATATTGGCTCTTCTACAAGGAAGAAACCCCTTTAACACCCTTTTCTTTGGAGATAAATTACCCAGTACCATGAGTACTAACGCCTTAATTATCGTCTGGATAGCCACATCTCTTTTATCTATTATCGCAGGTCTTGTTCCAGCTATTAAAGCCAGCCGCCTTAAACCGACTGAAACCTTAAAAGGATAGTGTTATGCCGCTTTTAGAAGCTAAAGCCCTGACAAAAAGCTTTTCCGAGCCAGGCAGCTCTATTGAAATTTTATCCGGCATTAACCTATCTGTTACAGCTGGAGAGTCTCTGGCTATTGTCGGCGCCTCCGGTGAGGGGAAAAGCACACTGCTCCATATTTTAGGAACTCTTGAGCCTCCTACATCGGGTGCTGTACACATTGAGGATAAGCTGGTCACTTCTGCTAATAGCGCCTTTTTCAGAAGCCATAAGCTCGGTTTTGTCTTTCAACATTTTCATCTACTTGATGAATACTCTGTACTGGAGAATGTGATGATGCCTGGACGCATTGCCGGCTTTCCCAGTTCAAAAGAAAAAGGTTATGATCTTTTAGAGAAAGTAGGCCTCAGTCACCGAGCTCATTTTGCAGCTAAGCAGTTATCCGGAGGTGAAAAACAGCGTGTAGCCGTTGCAAGAGCGCTTTTTAACGACCCCCCTCTTATTTTAGCTGATGAGCCCTCCGGTAATCTTGATCATAATACAGCTGCTTTGATCCATGATCTCCTCCTCTCTCTCACTCAAAATAAAACACTGATAGTAGTCACCCATAATCTAGCTTTTGCTAAGCGCTGCACAAGAGCCTTGCGCCTAAGTGGTGGCCGGGTGTATGAATACAGGGATGAGTGACTTAGATTATCATCCTTTTGGATTAAAAGAATTCGAAGCTATTACAGCTGAATTTAAGAATGCCCAAAAAGGTTCCTTTTTTACTAATTTTTTTATTGATTATAGGCCCTCTTGGCGAGAAACTCGCTATAAAATCGTTCTAGATAGCCTCAAAAAAGCTTTTCCAGAAAAATCTGCGCCGCTCTTAAATGTTCTTCACAAAACAAAAGGCTCGTACGAAAAGCGTTATATCAATTTTATTAAAACCTTTAGAGCCCTCTACTCTAAACCTCTTAATAACTCCGAACTCCTGGATCTCCTTCATAAAGTGGTGCGCCACCTCTTTCTGCGTATTAACTACCTCTCTTTTACCGATCACCTCGTGAATAATATGGAAAAAGCAGGGCTGCAGCACGCAGCTCCTAAAATCCTAGAAGGTAACTTCATTGATTGCTTTACAGAGACCTGGCAAGGCCTTCAAAAGGCCCCTTTTAGACTTAAAGTTCCTTTAATAAAAATGATTTCACAGTTTTTTCGTGGGCAATTCAATATAAACTTTGATCCCTTTTGCCAAGAAAACACCCCCTATCATCTTTTTTCTATCGATAAAACAGATTTTATCCGAATGGGCACACCGACTCATGAAAAGCTCTTTTCTTGCATTACCCATAAAGCCTATGTAAATGAAGAGTTCCACGCCTTTCTCGAAAGCTATATGCTAAAGAAAGAAAAACACCTCTATATAAATCTTCAAAATAGACTCTCTGGGTGCCCAGGCTATAATGAATCACCACGCTGCCTGGCTCTGGAAAATCTCGCCCTCCACTATCCTGAAAACCTTGTTATTATCACTTTAAATAAAAATGGCTCTCTATGGCATCAAGATGGCAAATTCTTAATTCTTCATAACAGCCGCGCTTTTAAAGATGCTATTATCGATGATATGCTAGGAAAAAAGGGGGGCTATCACTTTTCTCATCATATCCATCATTCCTCTCTGAACAAGCTCACCGAGCTTATCCATGAAGAATTCTTTGCTTCAAGACATGTACTCTCTTTAGAAGAGCGTAAAGATTTTATAGAGCTTCTCTACACGCATATTATAGAATATCTCTTGGAGACTATGCATCCTGATTCTGTGAATATCACTTGTAAAGATGGCATAGACCGCGCAGGAACATCCAGCGCTCTTTATTTTGTTTATCATCATCTTAAAAGAAAAGGCTCTCTTTCTGCTGCGCAGATCGCTCATCTTAAAACAATTCTCTTCGCCCCAGCTCTTCTCGTAAAAAAAAGACCTCCTACCTACGAGCGCTTCCGCCGCTTTCAATCCTGTGCTAACCGGCTCCTCAACCACTACAACATGCGTCAAGCGTAACTGCTCTTTTGCTAAAAAAGCTTTCCAGGAATTATCCTTAGGGGACCTGATTCCATAAGGCCCTTTACAAAATAAGTATCTTGGACCATTTTTTTATGTTTAAGTCTTCTAACTAAATAGACTGATACTTATCGATTATTTTTTTAGCCTCTTTATGATGAGTTCAATTCTTCGTTAAGAGGAAGAGGATAAAGGTTTAGCTGAGATGAAAGAATGACACCCCTATTTCCTGAGCTGCTCTTTCTTACTATGCAGGTTTTAATTTTTTCCTCTATCTAGCGATCTATCCCCCTATGCCTTGTGGATCAGCTTGGAGCATTTAAGCTCTTATAAGATAGGAGAGCATCCACTTGGGAGAACTCAAAGACTAGTATATCTGTGAATACCACAAAATAGAAAAAATCCTCTATTTTCGCCACCTTTACCTCTATTACAAAGCTTTAAAGGACTTATTTAGCAGGTCGGTAATATTTTATAATATTTAAAGAGTGACTACCAAGTAAAGAGCCTCTTTCAGCTTTCTAGAACCGAACGCGCCTCCTCTGATCTTATTTGGTTAGGGAGATATCCAGTACTTTGTGGGCAAATATACGATATTCACAGAATAAATTAGTAAAGCCATTTTGCATGCGTCTCATTGTCCGTCTAAGGATCTTTCTTGCTTTTTTATAAAACCTAATCTGAATTGAAAAGGCTGTCGAAGTCACATGGTGATAAATTATTGTTTCGTCTGTCAATATATCAAGAGACCTGTTCTATCACGCTCCTAAAAGTCCGCTTTTTACAGCATTAAGTATAAAAAAGCGCACTTTAAAGATTTCTCCTTAAAGTGAGCTTTTCTACAGAATCTTCTATTCAAGCAACGCTTCTAGCTTTTGAAAGTGCCGCTAATAACTGCTCCTGTGCTGATAATAGAGGCACTACTCGCGGCATAGGCGCGGATGCTGTTTCTGAGAGCCCTGACCGAGCAGTTTCAAATGATGCTACTGTAGAGGCATCATCATTTGATGCTACTGTAGAGGCATCATCAAGGAATCTGCCCTCATCTCCGTAATCTTCACGGCCACCAGCTGCTCGTAACTCATTAATAGGTTGTAAAAAATCAGCTATTCCAGCTTCTAGCTCCTGATATTCTTTTTGAACCATTTCTTTAGAGATATTTCCCTTTGCGATACGTCTTTCCAAATATTGAAGATGATCTATCTCCCCACCACCAAATAAACGGCTGTATGTTGATATAATACGTTGATAAGATTTTAAGGCTTGAACACCCTTTGTTTGTTTTGTCTCATTAGCTTCAGCTCTACCTTCAGCTGTTAATTGAGCATCCCAATGCAATCCAGCGCTGGTAATGTCGTTTTTGAGTTCCTTAATCCGGGTCTCTATTTCAGCCTTATCTTTATCGCTTATTTTTTTACCAAATAGATAATCACTCCAGCCAGAACTAGCTAATGCTCCAAGGGCGGCATATAAACTTGCACCAGCAGCTATAGCAGCTACACCAGCTGTTAAAAATCCTTGACCCATACTCTGCATAAACGCCTTGATGCCAGCTCCAGCTTTATCTAACAAGGGTTGAACATTTGCATCCCAGTAGCTTTTCCATCCCGAACGGTCACCGCTAAGTAACCTGATACCATTTCCGACAAGATCCACTGCTGTTTTAAGAGTGAATAAAATACCTTGGCCGAGAAGATTAAGAGCCTTTATACCTAACCATGCAGCACCTGCAAAAACGACTCCCAAACCCTTAAGTGCGCTTGTTAAACCGGCCAAAGCTGCTGCAGGGAGTTGTTTAAAAGCTCCTGCAATTGTGCTGCCTGCATCGCTTAAAGCCTTACTAAAATCAGCCCAATAATGAGCAACAGGTGTTGTACAAAGGTAGGCCCCAGCATTATATAGCCCACGACCAGCGGCGGCTATTGCGTCTTTAATGCCTCTACCAAAGGCTGCAAGTGCAGGCCCAGCAGTATCTTTACCCCAAGTAGCAATAGCACTGGCACAAGATTTGAGGGCCTCTCCCACAGGTTTAAGAGCATGTTGCCAAACAGCATCACTAGCCCCAGCAATAAAGTTTCCAATCGGCGCTAATACGTTATCATAAAACTCTCGTGCTCTGCTTTGTGTCCATTGCCCAACGGGGGTCGCCGCAAAAGCTTCCCAAGCCGCGTTTAGCTGCCTTCCGATCCATTGGACACCCTTAACTACAGCACCAAAAGCAGCGCTAGCCCCGGCTCCTATAGTTGTACCAACAACTACAGCCGCACCCCTCGCTGCACTACCAACTGCTATGGCTGCACCGCCAACGGCACTTCCAGCAGCCGCAAGATTTCTGTAGGCTTGTGTCGTTGCCTTAGCCTCTTTCTCTGCCTTACCCAAAAGAGCTGCTAATTTAGCTACTACCTCTGAGTTATATTTATAACGTGTTGGTGTAACCATCGGTGTACGATCATCGTTAAGCTTCGGCTCACCTATTTTATGAATAACTTTTCCTTTTTTGCCGACAATGTTTTCCGTATATACTACCGGCTTACCGCCTCCTGGGAGTATTTCAATCAGATCGTCCGGATTAACTTCTAAATCTTTGCCTAATGAAATAACAGCGCCAGTTATATCTCTTGTAAGTTCTGCTTTTTGAGGCGAGATTTTAGCATTCGCTAAAGCGGCTTTTATTCCATCTATTTTTGCATCGATAGCTTCTCTTTTATCAAATGACACATTCTGTGCCACTAGAGTACTGATCTGAACAAGATTATTTTTAGCAGCTTCAAATCTACGAGGAGATTGAAAAGGATCTGGTGTTGGATTACCTGTTTGAATACCCATGAAAAAGCGCCTCCGAAAAAGTATTAAAT
>CAIMEJ010000035.1 GCA_903839985.1 uncultured bacterium
CCTATTCCATAACGATTGCCCTTCCGAAAAATTTTAACTATAAATTCTGCTTGGGAAAACTGAAAAACTGAAGACTTGGATTATATTTTTGTAGGAAAGTGCATTGCCAGTCCTATACAAAAACAAAAAAGCAGTTACAACGATTGCTGTAACTGCCTTCATTTAAGAAACTCCGGGTGCTAGATTCGAACTAGCGACCAATGGATTAACAGTCCACTGCTCTACCGCTGAGCTAACCCGGAATAGATTGCTGATACATGGTAGTGAAAAAAGGTCTTTTTAGGCAATTCGTTTCTCGTTACTATCATGGGCATGGAACAAATTTTTGGCACAATAGAGCGTATTACCTTCTTTAACCCCGATAATTGCTTTACGGTAGCCAAAATCCAGGAGCCTAGAAAGCGGGAATTCACGACAATTGTAGGGACAGTAGCTGAGCTAAAACCAGGTGAAAGTGTCTCTTGCTATGGACAGTGGAAGGTAGACCCCCAACATGGCATGCAATTTTCCCTTGAAAAGGTGACAATCGTCCAGCCACAAGATGTAGTAGCTATTCAAAAATACTTAGCTTCGGGGATGATTCGAGGGATCGGACCAGCCTTTGCTGAAAAAATTATTAATATATTTGGAGCAGAGACCCTCAATATTATCGATAAGAACCCCGACAAATTGCTAGAAATAGAGGGTATCGGTGATAAAAAACTGGAAAGCATCGTCTCTTGCTGGCAGACACAAAAGGCTGTGCGCGAATTGATGGTCTTTTTTCAGCAATTTGATGTGACACCAAGCCTTGCTAGCAAGATCTATAAGCGTTGGGGGGATAAAAGCATTGAACTGGTGCAGCAAAACCCCTACAGGATGGCTCAAGAAATCCGTGGCATCGGCTTTAAAACAGCTGATAAGATCGCCGAACGTATGGGTATTGCCAAAGACCACCCCTTAAGGGTCGATGCCGCTCTTATTCATCAACTCTTCGAGCTCTCCTCCGAAGGGCACTCCTGCTTTCCCGAAAATGACCTTATTAAAGTAGTCCATAAACTTATTGAACTCCCAGAAGAGCTCATTAAAGAACGCATTGAGACCCTTCTCAAGGCAAAAGAAATTATTAAAGATAATGAACTTCTCTACCATCCTATGCTCTATGCCTCTGAAATGGGCATTGCTCGCGAACTTGTGCGCATCAAAAATATGCCAACGATAACCCGCACTTTTGATGGGGATAAAGCCCTCGAATGGGTCCAAGAAGAGCTTAATATAGCCCTAGCTAAACACCAACAAGAGGCTGTTCTTGCAGCTCTTCAAGAAAAAGCACTGGTTATTACAGGGGGCCCTGGTACTGGCAAAAGCACGATCACCAAAGCAATCCTTACGATCAGCCGCCATATCACAAAGCGCCTACTTCTTGCTGCGCCGACGGGAAGAGCTGCCAAACGCATGAGCGAGATTACAGGTTTTGAAGCTAGAACAATTCATAGCTTACTCGAATGGTCTTTTACCGATGGCGGCTTTAAACGTAACTCAGAGAATCTTTTAGACTGTGATATCATCATTATTGATGAAGCAAGCATGATCGATACTTTCTTAATGTATGGCCTTCTGAAGGCTATTCCCAGCACAGCTCGGCTCATTTTAATAGGAGACATCAACCAAATCCCTAGTGTTGGCCCTGGCAACGTCCTCAAAGATATTATTAACTCCCAGTTTTTGCCCACTTTCTGCCTTACGGAAATCTTCCGCCAGGCCAAAGGCTCTCATATTATTACAAACGCCCACCGGATTAATGCGGGTGAATTTCCGGAACTAGGTGGTGATGACTTTTTCTTTGTGAAAGAAGATGATGCCGAAAAACTATCCTTAGAAATCGTGGATCTTGTGAAAAATCGTTTGCCTAAGCGCTATCGCTTTGATCGTATTAATGACATCCAGGTTATTGCCCCTATGAAAAAAGGGCTTGTAGGCATTGAAAACTTGAACCTTCTTCTACAAAATGCGCTTAACCCCTCCGACAACCCTCTTATGGTAGTAGGGCGGAGGTTCCATTTAAAAGACAAAGTAATGCAGCTATCTAATGACTACCAAAAAGAGGTCTACAATGGTGATATTGGCCGTATTGTCAAGATAGACTCCGCCGAACAACAAGTTCTTGTGCGCTTTGATGAGCGCCTTGTCCCCTATGATTATACTGAATGTGATAGTTTAACACTGGCCTATGCCGTATCTGTACACAAATATCAAGGAAGTGAAGCCCCTTGTATCGTGATGCCTGTCCATACAAGCCATTTCATGCTGTTACAAAGAAATCTTCTCTATACAGCGGTGACGAGAGGGAGAAAACTAGTTGTTCTAGCTGGCAGTGCAAAAGCCATACATATGGCCATCGGAAACAATCGTGTAAGTGAGCGTCATACAGGTCTTAAAGACAAGTTAGACAACAACGCTACCAGGAGATAGATCAGCTGGCAAAACTTTGAGCTCTGGGCCTCCTACAATGCTGAGGAGCATCCCTTGACTCTCTAGACCCATCATAGTTGCTGGCTTAAGATTTGCTACGATAACAACTTTTTTGCCTATAAGCTCTTCAGGTGTTACCTGCAGGCCGATACCTGAGAGCACCTGGCGTTTTTCCAGACCGATATCAATTTCTAAACGTAGGAGCTTTTTGCTCTTAGGAACCTTTTCTGCGTGTAAAACAAGACCTACACGTAGGTCTACTTTATCAAAATCTTCAATGCCAATTAAAGCTTTTAAAGGTTCTATAGGTGCCTGAACCACTACAGGTGGGGTTGCTTGCATCTTTTTGATCTCTTCTTCCATTTGACTATCTTCAATTTTGGTAAATAAAATATGGGGTTTATTCAAAGTCTTGCCCTCTTCTAAAGGCAGATTTAAGAATAGATTTATCTGAGCAGCTGTATCCGGGATAATGGGGGATGCAATCCGGCTTAAGGCTTCTATAGCTTTAAGAGAGCATGCAATAATTGTAGCCGCGCGCTCTTTATCTTGTTTAATCTGCATCCAGGGTTTCTGACTGTCAAAATAACAATTGGCCAAGTGAGCGAGCTCCATCAGAGTACTTGCCGCTTTTCTTAACTGATAGTGCTCAAAATGATTTTCTATCTCCCCTACTTTCGTCTTTAAAGCTGCTAAAAAAGATTCATCTTCTTCATGAGGGGTGAGCGCTGGCATACGCCCTTCAAGATGATTAAAGGTAAATACGAGTACGCGATTAACAAAGTTTCCAAGCTTTCCAAGAAGATCACTATTACAACGGCTCTGAAAATCTTTCCAGGTAAATTCGGAATCAGCGTTTTCAGGGGCATTAGCGGCAATTGTGTAACGAATCTGATCGGCTGAATACCTCGTTAAAAAATCAGCTAAATCAATAGTCCATCCATCCGATTTGCTAAATTGACGTCCCTCTAAATTATAAAACTCGTTAGCAGGCAGATCATCCACCATTTTATAAGGAATATTTTGCCCAAGCTCCATAGCCGGAAAAATAACTGCATGAAAAGGAATATTATCTTTACCAATAAACTGGACATAGTGGGTTTTTGGATCAAGCCAATAATCCTTCCAACGTTCAGGGGTCCCCACTCTTTCTGCCCAATCAGCTGTGGCTGAAATGTACCCAATAGGAGCATCAAACCATACATAAAAGACCTTACCCTCTGCCTCTTTAAGTGGCACAGGAATGCCCCAAGAAGTGTCTCTTGTAATAGCCCGGGGGTGAGTCTCTTTTAAATAGCCTTTGATAAAGTTCAAAACATTGGGTTTCCAGGGCTTCTCTTCTAGCCACTTTTCTACTTTGTCCCGCAGTTTATCAAGGAGTAAAAACCAATTAGTGGTTTTTTTAAGTATGAGTGTCGAACCACTTTTTTTACTGCGTGGATTTTTAAGCTCTTCTGCTTCGTAAGAGGCTCCACATTTTTGACATTCATCGCCTCTGGCTTCTAAAAAACCGCATCGTGGACAGCTTCCTATAACATAACGGTCGGCTAAAAACTTCTTCTCTTCTTCACTATAAAGCTGGAATGTCTCTTTGGCTTCGATAAAGCCATTAGCCATAAGATCTTCAAAAAATTGAATGGTAAACTTTTTATGACCCGGCCAAGTGGTGCGTGAGTAATGATCAAATTTTATATTTAATTTTTTAAATAGATCTTGATTGACTAAATGAAAATGATCCACCTGCTCCTGAGGCGTTCGCCCCGCTAGCTCGGCGCTCATTGTAATAGCTACCCCATGTTCATCAGAACCGCAGATAAAGAGCGTATCTCGGCCTTTAAGACGGCAATATCTAGCAAAAATGTCGGCTGGCAAGTAAGCGCCTGCCATGTGCCCAAAATGCAGCGCCCCATTGGCATAGGGAAGGGCTGCAGTTATAAGTGTCTTACGTAAGAGGTTCATTGACGAAGAAGATCGCATAAGTTACAATTTATATTCCACTTTAAAGGTTATCATTTGAAGAGTATGACATCCTACGGGCAAGGGGCATTGGATGCTCCAGAGGCCCGTATCTCTATTGAGATCCACACAGTTAACAAGAAAAATCTTGAAATTAACTGCCATATGCCTAGGGAACTGCGCTGTTTTGACCCCCTTGTGCGTACTCTTGTCTCTAAATCTATCAGTGCCGGGCAAATCACGGTCCATATCCAGGCAACCTTTCACCGGGAGGCCCCTGTTCGCCTCTTAGCAAACATCCCTTTTGCAAAACAATTACAAGAAGCCTATCAAAGCATCGAAAATCAGCTCGGTCTAGAAAAAAGTCCTCTTACCATTGAGATTCTTTCTCAACATCCCGAACTTTTTATAAGAGAAGAAAACAGCTCTATTCTTACTCAAATAGAGCCTATTTTAAGAAAAGCCCTTGAAAAAGCTCTTGATCACTGTCAAATGATGAAAAAACAAGAGGGCCAGGCTCTTAAAAAAGACTTTCAGATGCGTCTTACTCTTTTGAAAGAAGAAACAGCTCTTATTCAGAAAATTTCTTTGACAGAGCCCTCTCGTTATCGAGAAAAACTTCAAGATATGTATGAGAAGCTCAAAATAACTCCTCTTGACGAAGAGCGTATTTTACGCGAAATTGCCCTCTTAAGCGAAAAAATAGATACCACAGAAGAAATCACGCGTCTTTTGTCCCACTATACGCAATTTGCAAAACTTTTGGAAAGTTTAGAGCCTATTGGAAAAACCTTAGAGTTCCTCTCGCAAGAGATGCATAGAGAAATCAATACGCTCTCTTCTAAGAGCCAAAATATAACCATCATTAACTCAGCCCTCAAAATGAAAGCTGAATTAGCGCGTATACGTGAACAGGTGATGAATGTCGAATAAGCTGCTGGGGAATTTAAGCCAAGGCCTTCTTTTTATTGTAAGCGCCCCTGCAGGGACTGGAAAAACAACGCTTGCACATATGCTGTGCGATGAATTTGAGGCTATTACCTTGAGTGTTTCTTGCACGACAAGGAGCCCAAGAGCTCATGAAATACCTGGGAAAGATTACCATTTTATTTCCTCTGAAGAGTTCGAAGAGCGCCTTCATCATAATGCTTTTCTGGAATACGTCTCTATTTTTGACCACTCTTACGGCACCCTTTATGAAACAATTGCCAAAGAACAGCATCTTGGCCGTCATGTGCTTCTCGTTATTGATACACAGGGACAAAAACAGATTAAAAGCCTCGGCGTTCCCCATATATCTATTTTTATTCACCCCCCTTCCTGGGCTGAACTGCGTCATCGCCTAGAAAAAAGAGGCACTGAAAATTGCGCAGCTATCGACAAACGCTTGGCTTTTGCCGAATATGAGACGTCTAGCGCGCCTCTATATGATTATGAAGTAGTGAACGACCACCTTCAAACAGCTTACCAAATTCTACGCGCCATTATTATCGCAGAAGAACATAAACGCCTAAAAACCCTACCTAAGGAAATTCCATGACCAACCTCACAACTGAATATCTTAAAAAGAACTCCAAAAGCGCTTTTGATCTTGTTAATTATTCTATCGAGCTCGCTCGAGACATGATGCTTTCCGATCGTAGTTGCCGCGTACCTACACAGGTACAAAACCGCGCCTACCAAGTGCTTCTTGAAATTGGTCAACATAAAGACTACCTAAGCCCTCGCGCTGAAGAAAGACTTAAGGACTAATCTTCCTGATAACAAGCAAAAGAGAGTTGCCACAGGTTTTTAAAGGCACAAATCCCGCCTTTTGATAGGCCTTGATCGCACGTAAATTGCTCTTATCTGGATCTACAAGGCATGCATCAAAAGCTCGCAAAATAAGTCTCTCTAAAGCACTTTGGAGAGCTTTTGTCCCGTAGCCCTGAGAAAGATGATCAGACTCCCCTATAAAAAGATCAATAGCTGCAAGAGATATGCTCTCTAGATCTGTCCCTTGAAGGGCTTCTCGCAGGTTATACCCATCTCGGGGGTAATCATAGGCATTATAATATTGAAGGTATCCTATAGGTTTTTCCTCTACTAAGAGGATATAGGCATCCATTTCATGGCTATATTTGTCCGTAATCTGTCTATCTGTCCAAATATGCTTTTCACCAAAAGTATTTGTTAAATAGGGCTCATTAAGCCATTTTTTAAGAAAAGAAAAGTGCTCCGGTTTAAGAGGAACAAGAGTTAAATCCATTTTTTACGGCGGAAATAACGGATCATGAAAAGAGCTACACCGAGCATAAGAGACCATACGGCGATATATCCATATTTGGACTTCAGCTCTGGCATATATTCAAAATTCATACCATAAAGGCTTGTGATAAAGGTTAAAGGAACGAAGATCGTAGAAACAATTGTCAAAATTTTAATGACCTCATTCATACGATAGCTCATAGATGAAATAGCAATATCTTGCAGTCCCCGGCCTAAATCGCGCATAAGATCTAACGTTTCTATAACCTGGACAACATGATCATAGACATCTTTCAAATAAAAGGAAGTAATAGGTGTAAGAAGAGGCGTTTCGGGCTCTTCGCGCAGGAGATGATTGATGACTTCACGCACAGGCCAGATAGATTTACGAATGGAGACAATCTGTCTCTGAATATCATGAATGTCTTTAAGGTGTTGTATAATATGAAAATCAGAGAGTCCTGATTCTAGGTTGTCGATAACTGTATTGATTTTATTGAGGGCAATGAAATAGTTATCTACCACTGTGTCAATAATAGCATACGCTAAAAAATCAGCCCCTTGATTTCTGAGCAGCCCCTTTTTACCTCTTAGACGCTCTTTAAGAGGCTCAAAAATACCGGAGGCTCTTTCTGAAAAGGATACGACCATATTCTTACAAATATAGATGCTTATCTGCTCATCGATGATCTTCTGGTCACTGTAATCAAGGGTTCTTAAAGAGATGAATATACCACTCTCATAATCATCAATCTTAGGGCGCTGCTTAACACTGATAACATCTTCTATGGCTAAATGATGCATGCCTATTTGAGCACCTATTTGCTCAATTATACTGAAGTCTTCTACTCCAACTACTTCTAACCAAGTAGTCTCCGTTTCCGACACAGTAATATGAGCTGCCATCACATTAGAGAGCTCTTCTAACTTATCTGTGTTGTAACGCAGGAGGCTGATTTTACTCATTTTCTAAAAAATCCATTAATAGGCGTACACCAACACCTGTTGCCCCTTTAGGTAAGTAGCGCTTTTCCCCATCTAAGTAAGCTGTTCCCGCAATATCTAAATGAGCCCAAGGTGTATCTCCCACAAATTCTTTCAAGAAAATTCCTCCTTTAATAGAGGAAGCTCCTTTAGATCCGCAATTTTTGATATCCGCAATATCTGATTTCAAGAGATCCTTGAACTCGTCATAAAGAGGCAGCGGCCATACGCGTTCAAAAGTACGTGCAGAGGCTGTTTGGATTTTACCAGCAAGAGCCTCATCATTACTCATAAGGCCTGTTACCTCTTCAGCAAAAGCCACAACAACACCACCTGTTAATGTGGCCATATCAATAATACGTGTTGGTTTATATTCTTTATTTCCCCACGCAAGGGCATCTGCTAAAATAAGGCGCCCTTCGGCATCTGTATTATCAATTTCAACTGTTTTACCTAAATAGCTAGTATAAACATCCCCTTGTTTATAGCTTGCCCCAGATATGGCATTTTCTGTTGTAGGGATAATAACTGTGATATTCTTTTTTAAGGCTACACCTTTAGCTGCCACAATAAGGCCAAGAGCCGCTGCAGCTCCAGCCATATCGCACTTCATGTCACCCATCTCTGTTTTGAGATTAAGGCCGCCCGTGTCATAAGTAACGCCCTTACCCACAACCATCGTATTCTCTTTGGACTTAGCATCGCCTCGGTATTCAATGACTATAAGAGCTGGATCTACAACAGAGCCCTTTGAAACAGCTAAGAGAAGGTTTAAACCCTTTTTCTTTAACCATATTTTATCATGTACATGCACTTTAATATGCGGGCCCGATAGCTTTTCAGCAAAGGCTGCTAAATGAGCCGGTGTCATGTCGTCAGCGTTAAGGTTGACCATATTACGCGCTGCATACACTCCCTCAAAAACAGTAAAAACGCGTGCAAATTCTGCTAGATTCTTGGGGGTTGCTTTTAATAAAGAAACCGCTTCAATAAGCGAGCGTTTCTCTGTTTTATAGGTATCAAAAGCATAGTTAGCAAGGGCAATGCCCTCGGCAATAGCCTTATTATAGTCCATAAGCGTAAGAGTCTTTATCTTTTTGCTATTGGCAGCTTTTGTAGCTGTAGCATAGGCTCTTCTATAACGCTCAGGAGTCATCTCTTCTTTCTTACCCATACCTAGCAATAAAAGGCGTTTTGCCCCTTTTTCCGGATATACAAAAAGAACTTCTCCCTCATCGGCTTTAAAATCTTTGCTTGCCTGGACAGCACGCAAATCAAAGTTTTTATCTTTAAAATCAGGGGTATGCTCCCCTTTTTGCCAAAGCGGTAGAATTATACAGTCATCATTCAGGGACCCAGATAGTAATTTCATATATTAAAAAGGTAGGTTATCGTTTTGTTCTTCATCAAAATCATATTGTTTAGATGGACCCTTCATCGCCATGCTAGCTGCTGCTGGATAGGTAGAAGATTCGTCCTCACTATGATTTTTTTCACCGCTTTGTTTAGGTAGTGGAGGAAAGAGGAGCATCTCGGCTGTCATATTTAAAGAGATCTGAGGAGCACCATCTTTTGTATAGATTTCGGGCTTACTCATAGAACCCACGGCTGTAATCATAGAGCCTTTTTTAAGGTAACTAATCATTTTATCAAAACGATCACCCCATACACTCACACGCCACCAAATAGTTTCTTCTTTGCCCGATTTTTTGCTATTACAAGCAACTCGAAGAGAGGTCACTTTCTGCCCTGTGGCTGTGAATCTCACCTCTGGATCTGCACCCAGATTTCCCATAATTTGTAATACGATCATAATAATTTCTCTTTTTTAGGTAAAATAAAGGGTATTTAATAAGCCTGCAATAATAAAGAACATGGCCATTGAAATCACGTCATTAAAAGCTGTTACAATAGGACCTGAAGCCACAGCTGGATCAATTTCAAAGCGAGCGAAGCAGAAAGGGGCAAAGACGCCTAGGAGAGAGGAGGTTAAACAGGCGCCAAAAACTCCTGTTCCCACCAAAATACCTGCATCTAAAGGTTTAAAATTAAAGATTTGAAGACCAAGTCCTTTAAGTCCACAAACTGCAAAAGCACATAATAATCCAAAAACAAAACCTGTTAGAAGTCCGATATTGAGTTCTTGTAAAATAGCCTGCTTCTTATTACCCGCAGACAACGTTCCAATAGCCATGCTACGCACTAAAACGGTACTACATTGTATCCCCACATTACCTGAAATACCTGTGATAAGGGGAATAAAAAAGACAATGAAGGCTAAAAGGTTTTTTTCAAAAGTTTGATAGTAGGACATAATAGCCGCGCTCACCAGCCCCCCACAGACCGTCACAAGCAGCCAAGGTGCTCTAGAAAAAAATCTCTTCATAACGGGATCATAACCACTAACATCCTCAGCCGTACCAGCCATTTTGGCCATTGTTTCATCTGTCATATCTTCGATTGCTTCCACAACATCTTCATAGGTGATAACACCCACTAAAAAGTTGTCATCATCGACTACTGGGAGGGCTGGAATTTTATAACGCCCGACAAGCTCTACAACCTCTTCTCTCGTAGAACTAGGCTCAACCTTATGCAGGACAGAACGCATTACTTGTTTAAGTGTGAGATGAGGCGGATTAACGATTAAATTGCGAGCTGGAACGTACCCTTGGAGCTTGCCTTCTTCATTCAAAACAAAAACACGTCTTGTCAGATCAATGCCCGGATTATTACGGATAGCTGTGGAGGCTTCTGCAATAGTAATATTCATGGAAAAAGCAAAAAACTCATTGGTCATAAGGCGACCGGCGCTATGCCGATCGTGCTTTTGTAGCTCACGTATACGGGCTGCTTTTTTAACATCGATCAGTTCCATAACCTTACGGAAACGTCTATCTTGTAGGTTATCTAACACCCATACAGCCTCATCAGGAGGCATTTTATGGATAAGCGCTTTGATTTCTTCATCATCGAGATGACGCAGAACTTCTGAACGCGTGTTACCATCTGTATTGATCATAAAAAGAGCTTTCGCATCTATGTCAGGCAGATTGTCAAATAAAATATGGCGTACACTTATGGGCAAGCGGCAAGCGGCATACGCCAAATCTATGGGAGTATGCTCACTGGCAATTTTAGCTACATGATGGAGGCGGACCTTAGATGTTTCTTTAAGAAAGGCCTCTTCTAATTCAGCTGATAAAACATCATCCAAATGCGAAGTCTTAGAATCCATCAAGTTCCCCGCACTTGTGTGGAATTCCTCTTCCTCTTCTTCAGCTAAGATCTCTTTATTAAAACGTCGTGATGCCATAAGAACGACCTCAATCCGGGCTAGCCGGATCTTTTAAAACTGATAATAAACTGTCTAAAGATTTAATCCGACACTGCCGGATCCTTTAAAC
>CAIMEJ010000036.1 GCA_903839985.1 uncultured bacterium
TACAAAAATCTCTTGCGTCTTACAAAAAAGCAAAAGCGAGCTCTACTATTTAAAAGAGTTCAATCTAATAGAAAGGCTTCCGAAAGAGCGCACTCCTGCTGCTCTAGAAATCTCCTTTCGTCTTTACGAGGCACTTCAAGGCACAACACGCGACGTCCAAATCTATGCTCTCTATAAAGCTTTTTTGGAAAACATTCATTTAGCCAAGCGTCCTGAAAATCTATTAGCCAGCTTTCTTTTAAAACTTCTGCGTCATGAGGGCTTTATGACGGTTGAAAGAGATCCAGATGCTTACGTATTTGCCGATGGAGAGTGGTTTAGAAGGGAAGAGGCACCTGCTTGGGGCCTTATTTTATCAGCTCAAGAAATTGATGATCTTATATTTGTAACAACTAGCCGCTCTCTTTGGGACATCGATGAGAAAAATTTTACGAAGAGCTTTTTAATGAAGATAACTAAAATCTTTGAGAATGCGAAAGGGGGGACTTGAACCCCCACGAGATTGCTCTCTCTACCACCTCAAGGTAGCGCGTATACCAATTCCACCACTTTCGCGTGCGTAAAAAAGAAAAAATCTTAGCATGACCCCACCACTTTCTGCAAGGAAAAATATGTACACACCTATTATTGGAACCCTAGGCTATGTCCTGAGCCCCGACCGCACTTCTGTCTTAATGGTACACAGAAATAAAAGAGACAGCGATACCCACCTGGGTAAATATAATGGTCTTGGGGGCAAAATGCATTCAGATGAAGATCTTTTAAGCTGTATCAAAAGAGAAATCCATGAAGAAGCTGGCATTGAATGCCAAGAAATTATTTTTAAAGGAAGCATCAACTGGACAGGTTTTGGTCCCAAAGAAGAATCTTGGCTCGGCTTTATATTCCTTATCACATCTTTTACAGGCACACCCTATGTGGAAAATGCGGAAGGAACCCTCTCCTGGATTAAAGTAGAGGATATCCCCTTTCTTTCCCTTTGGGAGGGTGATCGTTATTTTCTGCCTCTTGTTTTCGACAAAGATCCCAGACCCTTTTACGGCTACATGCCCTATCAGAAAGAGAAAGTTCTTTCTTGGCAATATTCGCGTTAACTATACTGATACCCCCTAAAACTAATGGCACCTCATGAAAAATCGTCTCTTTGGCACAACACTCTTCCTCTCTGGCTGCTGCATAGGTGCTGGCATGCTCGGCATGCCCCTCATCACTTACCAAGCTGGATTCTACCCCTCGCTTGTCCTCTTTATTTTAAGTTTTCTTTTTATGACCGCCACCGGCTTTTTACTCGCGGAAACAAGCTTTCGTTTTGATGAGAAGACGAGCTTACTTATGATGAGTGAGCAACTACTTGGAAAACCTGCTAAGTGGATTACCTGTGCTCTCTTTCTCTTTCTGATGTACGCCCTTATTGCAGCCTATACGATCGGAGCTGCTGACATCATTCAAAATACCGCACAAGCTTTAGGCTTCGAGCTCTCTTCCGGTACCGCTATGTTTCTTGTAACAGTTGTTTTTGCTGCGGCCCTCTACCTTGGCACTTCCTTCATGGACATCTTTAACCGCATTTTAATGGTGGGCCTTGGAGTCGGTTATTTAGCTATTATTACAATAGGAAGCTCCTCTATAGATACAGGTTTCTTGGCAGAGCACGACTGGTCTGCTTCTCTTTACATAGCTCCCATTATGATCATTGCCTTTGGCTACCATAATTTAATTCCCTCCATGCGCTCTTTTCTACCCAGCCGAAGAAAGCTTGCCGAGGCTCTTCTCTTGGGAGCTTTGATTCCCCTTCTTATTTATCTGGTCTGGGAATTTATCCTGCTCGGACTTCTCCCCTTAAATCAAAAAGAGTCTATTAACTCTATGATTAAAGAGGGTGTCATGATTGGGGATGTTCTTAAGCGTCTCACCCAAAATGGACTTATTGTACTAGCTGTTCAAATTTTTACTTTTTGTGCTATTACAACATCTTATATTGGGCAAAGTGTGAGTATTATCGATTTGCTTGGAAAACATTTTAAGAAAAACCGCCTCTACCTTGTTTGTATGACACTCTTACCGCCTTACCTTATAGCAGCCTACTATCCCGATATTTTTCTTAAAGCCCTGAGTAGTGCAGGTGCTTACGGTGCTGTTATTGTCTTTGGCATCATCCCCATTTTAATGGCTTATAAAGCACGCCGCCGGGACCCTTCTGCTTCGCCCCTGCTACCAGGTGGTAACATTATTCTAGGACTCCTGCTGCTTTTTGCTGTTTTTGTTATTATTTTAGAAGTCATTCATTAATTTTGCTTGCGAGGATCTCCCCTTTTTAGTTATAAAGTTAGCACAAATATGCTGACATAGCTCAATTGGTAGAGCACCCGACTTGTAATCGGACGGTTGTGGGTTCAATTCCTACTGTCAGCAATCTCCTTCTTAAGAGCTTCGGGGGTGTCGCATAGCGGCAATTGCAAGGGACTGTAAATCCCTCGACTTCGGTCTGCGTTGGTTCGAGTCCAATCGCCCCCAATTCCTCTCTTAAATCGCCTAAACCCTCCTTCTTTGAATGCCTTCTAAGAGAGTAGAAGCAGCCTTATTAGCTGTATATCTTCACGAATTCCTGCCCTCAACCATCTCTGCACCATTATAACACCTCATTTTTCATAGAGATTGAAATGCTATTATTAATTTATGCAAATATCGTCAGAAAGAAGGCCCGAAGCAAACAATAGTCCTATCACAAATAGTGCCAATTAGAATCATGCGAGTGCCTCGATACCCAAAACAATTGTAGATCAAATGATTGCTCCCTTTAAAAAAGGCGGTAAAATTCATTGTAGATTTATTTCTAGGATACCCCCAATTGGTTTACTCGCTTTCCCGGATGATAGCATCA
>CAIMEJ010000037.1 GCA_903839985.1 uncultured bacterium
AGATTTTGAGGCGTTGATAGAAGTCACAAGTAGAACGCATAGTCTCATCCTGGCTGGGACGGCCCTCATTCTTGGATATTTGATGGTAAGTCGCTGGAAGTTTCCAAGTATCAAATCACTGCATTTTCGAGTGCGTTCTTCCCATCTGATTCTAGGTACTGTCCTGATTGCTCTGGCCCTTATCTACGGCCTCTCTCATCATTTCCCGCTTCTATTTCTCATCGTTGTCTGGAGTTACATAGCTCTTGCCTGCGTTCTCTCTATTGTACGCATTGTGGCAGGGCGCCGTTCAAAGCTCCTAGAAGAATTTGAGCCGGATCCTGAAGAATAGGCGGAGCTATTTTTCTTAATAGATCGATGATTTCCAGCACATAGTTTCTTAGTAGATAGATGCTTTTCAGCACATAGATCATGTAAGGATTTCGTGACCGCTTTCTGTAATCAGAATGGTGTGTTCCCATTGCGCGCTAGCCAGGCCATCAATCGTGCGAGCTGTCCAGGAATCAGAGGTGTCTACGATAGCTTCGGCTTTGCCTGCATTGATCATAGGCTCGATGGTAAAGGTCATCCCAGGCAGAAGAAGGGTTTTATCTTTATTTCTTGAATGCATAATTTGAGGCTCTTCGTGGAATTCAACACCCACGCCATGACCGATAAATTGATGTACGACAGAACAGTTATGACTCTCGGCGTAATCGGATATCACGTCACCAATTGTTTTAATGGGCAGGCCTGGTTTGAGAATGGCAATAGAGCGCATAAGACATTCATAGGAGACTTCCGTGACGCGTCTTCGTTCTTCTGAAACATCACCAATCATCACCATACGGCTACAATCGCCATAATAGCCATCTACAATAGAGGTAACATCAATATTGATGATATCGCCCTCTTGAAGAGCTCTTGGTCCAGGAATCCCGTGACAGATCACTTCATTGATGGAGGTACAGATACTTTTAGGAAAGGGAGGTTCCCCATATCCTAGAGGAGCGGCAATAGCCCCATGTTCTTTATGGAGGCGAACGGCTATAGCATTAAGATGGTCTGTTGTAACTCCGGCTTTAGCTTCTTGGCAAAGAATATCTAATATAAAGGCTGCAAGCTTAGAGGCTTTACGAATGCCCTCTATTTGCAGGGGTGTTTTCAGCAGAATGTGGTGTTTTTTAGCATAAGCTAATAGATCAAAAGGCTTTTCAGGCCAGTGACAATTTTTGAATTTTTTGCTGCTTCCACACCAGCAGGGGTCATTTCTTTGTGTCATAGATAATATTGGTTAACCATAACCCACAGGCAGGTGCTGTAATGCCGGCCTTTAGGCGTTCCTTTTTTTGTAAAATAGAGGATAGATCCTCTAAAGCAATTTTTCCGCGTCCTATATAGATTACAGTGCCGACTAAGTTTCGCGCCATCTTATAGAGAAAATGGTTGCCTATAAGTTTTATTTGAAGGCGCTCTCCAGGAAGATTTTCTATCTTAAAGGTCTCTAGATGTCTAACAGTACTTGTATACTTTTTATCCGCTCTTTTATTGGTAAAGCTTTCAAAATCTTGGCAGCCTTTAAGTAAAGAGGCAGCCTCCTGCATCAAAGAAAGATCAAGAGGGTAGGCAACGTGCCAGGAATAGAGACGGTGCTCAGGGAGCTGTTGCGGGCTCGTGCAGATATAATACGTATATTCTTTAGAAAGGGCATCAAGGCCAGGATGAAATTCCGAGCTGGCTTCTTCTAAATGGCGCACATGAATTTCTTTTGGTAGCAGCGAATTAAGGCTCTTCTGAAATTTTTTATAACAGGTGATCGGTAGAAGCGTTGAAAAAGAGGCTACTTGTCCAAGGGCGTGGACCCCGCGATCTGTACGGCTACATCCTTCTACAGGAATAACTTCCCCTGTAATTGTATGAAGAGCCTTTTCCAGAGAGCCTTGAATGCTAGGGCCGGCGGCTGTTTTTTGCCATCCATAGAAGAGAGTTCCATCATAGGAGACAAGGATCTTATGGACGTAAGAAGAGTGCAAGTTAGGTGGCAAGGATCTTATGGACGTAAGAAGAGCGCAAGGCCGTCTGTCAGAAGGTTAAGGGCAATAAGGGTCATTACAAACCCCATGAGCCTTTCACCTGCAATAAGCACCTGTTTCCCTACCAAGCGTGCTAATAAGCTTGAGCTTAATAGAACAATGAGAGAGGCTCCCCAAGCTATTAAAAGAGCGCTTGTCATTGTTGTAAAATCTTCAAGCTGATCAGCATAGATCATAACAGCCCCCAGTATAGCTGGGCCTGCAACAAAGGGTACTGCAAGGGGTACAATAAAAGGATCTTCCCCAGCTTTTAACGAAAGCTTCTCGTCTTTATTCGGAAAAATCATTTGGAGGGCGATAATAAAAAGGATAACCCCACCAGCAATGCCCACGGTAGATTGTTTAACATGAAGAAGTTCTAGAAATTCATTTCCTAGAAAAGCAAAAAGTAAAATAACCCCTAAGGCAATAAGCATTTCACGCACAATAATCTTACGCCTTTTCTTTTCGGGAAAGCGATGCAGTAAAGAAAGGTAGAGAGGGATATTACCTATAGAATCCATGATAATAAAAAAAGTGACGGCTAGTCTAGCGATAGACATGGTATTCATAAAGAGCTCCTTGTAATAAACTCTGTTACACCTTGTAGGAACATTTGGACAGCAATAAGAGTCAAGACAAGCCCCATTAAGCGCTGAAAAGCAATAATGCCTTTATCCCCGATAACACGCTTGAGTAAAGGACCAAAAAAGAGGATAAGAGCCGTTGCCAGCCAGGCAAGAAGAATGCCACCTAGCATCACGAGAAAATTATTTTCTTGGCGTGCGTAAATCATAACAGCTGCAAGGGCAGAAGGGCCAGCTATAAGAGGGGTGGCTATAGGAACTATAAAGGGCTCATCCGAAGGGCATTCCACATCATATTTTTTAATAGAGGGAAATATCAGCTTAATGGCAATAAGAAGAAGAATCAAGCCTCCGGCCATACGAATGTTGGAGTCGGTGATGTGAAGCCAGTCGAAGAATTTACCCCCAAAAAAAGCAAAAACTAAAAGAAGAAGAAGCGCAACACCCATATCTTTGGCAAGCATACTACGCTGTTTTTTAAGAGGATAGCCCTTTAAAAGATCCATAACCATAGGCACGACGCCTACAGAATTTAAAATAAGAAAGAGGGAAAAAGCGATAGATATAGACCTCATGCGAAGAATCCTTCAATAGTTATAGTTACTAATCATAGTAACGGACCAAGGAATTTTTGACAAACTAAAGACAAGTCTTTGATTACCAATGATTTTAAAGAAAAAAAAATAACTCATTGCAACGAAAGGCCAAAAATTTTTAAAATAACCGCTTTTTCAAAAGCACTAAAAGGATTTTCTTATGGGATGTCGTAAAGAGATCGATCACGATCTAGAAGATTGTGAAAGAATAATAGCTCTCAATGTCGAAGATGATGAAGAAGACTTGGATGACGAGGATTTCGACGACGAAGACGGCGAATTCGATGACGAAGACTTTGATGACGAAGACTTTGATGACGAAGACTTCGATGAGGAATTTGACGAAGACGAAGAAGACGAAGAAGACGAAGAGTAGTCGTTTTAAAAAGGGCAGTTACAATTCTTGTCTGCCCTTTTTTAATTAAGTCGAGAGAGAGCTTCCTCTATGGTAGCCCGTTTACCAAAAGCGCTGAGGCGTAGATATCCTTCCCCTCCTGGGCCGAATCCAGATCCTGGTGTCGTAACAATATTATATTTATAAAGAAAGTGGTCAAAAGCCTCCCAAGAACTCTGATGAGGAGTTTTTACAAAGAGGTAGGGTGCGTGTGTCCCGCCAAATACTTCATAGCCACTTTGAGTAAAGTGGTCTTTCAGGAGCTTGGCATTACCCAGATAAAACTGAACAAGCGTGTCGATCTCTTTAAGCCCCTCAGGAGTGAGAGCTCCTAAGCCCCCGTGTTGGGCGATGATGCTGGCACCATTAAAGCAGGTAGTCATGATGCGGTTCCAATCGGTGATGACACTAGGGCCTTCTTCGAAGCGAAGATCTTTCGGAATAACAGTCCAAGAAAGGCGTATCCCTGTAAACCCAATGATCTTTGAGAAAGAGTTAATCTCAATGGCGACATCTTTTGCACCAGGAATTTCAAAAATAGTGCGTGGAAGGGCCGGATCTTGGATATAGACACTATAGGCTGCGTCATAGATGAGAAAGGCACCTCGTTCTTTCACAAAGTCTACCAGTTTTTGGAGCTGCTGCTTTGTACAAACAGCGCCTGTAGGATTGTTCGGGTTACAAAAATAGAGAAGATCGAAGGGGGGAGTATTCTCATCTAACACCGGAAAGAAGTTATTCTCAGCTGTGCAAGGCAGGTAAACTAAGCGATCATAATAACTGTTTGTATGACTCCCCGTCTGCCCCATAATAACGCTTGTGTCGACATAAACAGGGTAGGCCGGATCTTGGACGGCTGTAATAACGTCACTTCCAAAAAGCATTTGAAGGCGGGCGATATCACATTTAGCACCATCGGAGATAAAAACTTCTTCTGGGGCTACAAGTCCTTTGTAATAGGTTTCCGAAATCGATTTACGCAAGCTGTCGAGCCCTTGCTCTGCACCGTAGCCTTCGTAGCCACTAGCTGTACCCATGGCAATAGCTTTTTGCACGAGGCTTTGCGTGACAAAAGGGGGGAGCTGTTCTGTTGTGTCACCGATACTTAAGGAGATGAGTTTGGCCTCTGGAGTTTTTTCCAGAAGAGCTCTAGCTCTTTTTTTAACTTCAGGAAAGAGGTAGCTCCCTGACAGTTTGCTCATATGGGGATTACGTTTTACCATTAAATAAGACCTTTGGATACAAGTAATTCTGCAGTGAGAACGCCGCCACCAGCGGCTCCTCTGACTGTATTATGAGAAAGAGCCACTAAACGAAAGTCAAGAAGTGGACATGTGCGTAGACGGCCGACACTTACCGTCATTCCAAGACCTCTATCTTTATCTTTACGAGGCTGTGGGCGGTCCTCACTTTCTGTGTAATGGATAAGCCCCTTAGGAGCACGCTCCCAAGTATTCAGGATGTCTTGTTTGGTAGCTCTTTTATCTTTAAGAGAGAAGGATACACATGTCAGATGGCCATCAAGAACCGGCACACGGTTGCAATGAGCACTAATGCGGATTTGGCTGTTTTTGATAATAGAGGAGCTACCGATGGAGCCTAAAATCTTGAGGGGTTCCTCTTCGCATTTCTCCTCTTCACCACGGACAAAAGGAATCACATTATCGAGAATATCAATAGCCGCAACACCGGGCCAGCCAGCACCAGATAGGGCTTGAAAAGAGGTGATAAAGACCTTTTCAAGGCCAAACTCTTTATGGAGAATTCCCAACGCTATTAAATAAGATTGCACTGTGCAGCAGGGCTTGGCAACGATAAAACCCTTCCAAGAGCGATTTTTCTGTTGGATAGGAAGAATAGAAAGATGGTCGCTATTAATTTCAGGAATAATAACGGGAATGTCTGCTTCTTTACGTCCCCAGGAGGCGTTGGATACAATGGGAAAGCCTATATTGGCAAAATGAGGTTCAAAAATAATGGCTGATTCATTATCGAGTGCTGAAAAAAGAAGGCGGCAGCGTCTGATAGCCTGACAGTTTTCGGCAAGGGGATAGACAAGAAGGGGCGCTATTTTTTCAGGAATAGGGTTATCTTGATGCCATCTTCCTAGGACAGCCTCCTCATATGTTTTGCCGGAAGAGCGCTCAGAGGCTGCTAGGTAAACAATTTCAAAAAGAGGGTGGTTGGCTAATCTATTAATATATTTTTGGCCTACGATACCTGTAGCCCCCAGTATACCAATCGGGATTTTCATAGAAGCGCTCCTAGAATTTCTTGTAGTTTGCTACGCGTTTCATTTTTTACAGTACAAAGAGGTAGTCGTACTCCACCTGCTTGTAAGCCTGCGATATTCATAGCCTCTTTAATGGGTCCAGGATTGGATTCCAGAAAGGCTCCTTTAAAAAGAGGCAGGAGTTGAAAATGCAGTAGGCGTGCAGCCTCAAAATCACCTTGAAGAGAGAGATCTACCATCTTTTTAACAAGGCCCGGCATCAAATTACTTACCACAGAGATGACGCCCCTTCCACCCAAAGCTATAAGAGGCAGTGTTAAGGCGTCATCACCGCTAAGAACAGCAAAAGAGGGTTTGCAAATAGTGGCCAGAACCTCCATCATCTGTTCGATATTACCAGAAGCCTCTTTTACACCGACAATGTGAGGAAGCTCGGCTATTAAACGCAGTGTGTCTGTATCAATATTGCGGCCGGTGCGCCCTTGAATGTTATAGATAACAAGGGGAAGTGTTGTCTCAGAAGAGAGCGCCTCAAAATGTTTATAGATACCCTCTTGTGTAGGCTTATTATAATAGGGGGTCACTACTAGCGCTTTGTCTGCACCCATATCCTGGGCTATTTGTGTCTGATGGATGGTTGTTCGTGTAGAATTAGTACCTGTTCCTACAATAATTTCCATGCGGTTTTTGAGTTTTTTTACTACAAATGCGATAAGAGCTTTTTGTTCTTCGGGAAGAAGGGTCGGGGTTTCTCCTGTTGTTCCCAGAACGATAACACCCTCTATTTTATGCTTAAGCTGATTTTCAAGTAGCATCTCTAAACTGTCGAAGTCAATCTCGTGATGGGGGCCTTTAAAAGGCGTGATGAGCGCTGTATAGGTACCCTTAAGCATAGTCCTCCATGAGATCTTCCATTGTGAAAAAGCCTTTTTTACCCTGGAGCCATTCAGCTGCGATCACAGCTCCAAGAGCAAATCCTTCACGACTGCGTGCTTCATGCTTGAGTGTGATAGTGTCACAAGGAGAGTCAAAGGTAATCGTATGGGTGCCAGGAACATATCCAACTCTTGTTGAGGAGAATTCTTTTCCTATAATAGTACTAAGCAGTTTAGCTGTTCCTGAGGGGCTATCCAACTTTTGATTATGATGAATTTCATGGCCCGCTACATCATAAAGCCCCAAGGGGGCGAGCCTCTTGTAAGCCTCTTGAACAATTTTTAAGAAGAGATGAACCCCAAGAGAAAAATTAGGCGCAAAAAAGAGAGAGCCCTCTTGTGCGAGAGTCCTTTTTTTCGCCTCTTCCGGATCCCAGCCGGTTGTCCCGATAACAAAAGGTTTGTGATGAGCTAAAGCTTCGTTAACGCGTTCGAGCATATCTTTTGGATGACTAAAATCAATCCAGACATCCGCTTCTTCCTTAGAGGTGATGGTGTGCCCTCTTAAGAGAGCACTGCGTTCCACTTCTTTACCCATACGGCCGTAGCCAATTAATGCTATTTTCATGCTGCGTAGGCTAGCTTATCCGGCCTTTTTGAGGAAAGTGTTAAGATAGCCCATAAATCTGAAAAAAAATGCTGCTGCTCGGCCGTCAAAGGATTTAATATAAGCACTACTTCTGCATTTCTTTTAAAAGCACCAACCGTCCAATTAGCCGATCCTGTGATAAGTGTTGTATCATCAATGAGAGCAAATTTATGATGCAAAAGTCCGGGTCCCTGATTTTGAAAGAGAGCTATGCCTTCTCTATGTAATAGACGGGCTATCTTACGGCTCGTGCCATGGCAGGATTGGCGATCGAGAGCCACTTCCACAAGCACACCTCTTTTATGAGCGGCTATCACGGCTTCTGCAAAACGAGCAGAAGTCCAGGTAAACATTGCTACTTTTAAGCTTTTTTGTGCTCCATTAATTCGGTCAATTAATGTTTTTTCAGCCTCTTTATCTTGGGGGAGCAGAAAAAGCTCAGCTGTTTGATGAGAGAAAATATAGGATCTGCCTCCGCCTTTTTCATGTAATAGAGCTTCTGCTAGGGAGGTCGAGTCCACAGCTAGAAGGATATTTTCATGAACCTGTAAGGATTCTTTAGTGAAATTAGCAGAGCCCATAAACACGAGATGATCATCAATAATGACAATTTTTCTATGCATAAGACCTTGTAATTTAGTGTCTTGACAAACTTGAGGAAAAATTTTTTCTAGTTGATAAAAGGCACTTTCATCTGCAAAAATCTGGACATCTACACCGCGTAACTCTGCTTCTTTAAGCGTTTTAAGCAGTTGGCGATCGGAAAAATTAAAGATAGATATAGCAATGCTTTTTTGAGCACTTTTAAAGGCCTCTTGAAGCAAGAGGCCTAGATCATCCCTCTTCTGATTGCTATAGAAATAAATTTTACCTGGTTGAGAGGGGAGCTCTGGATAGGAGAGGGAAAGACCTAGGCTTAAGAGTATAAAAAGGGTAAAGAGAGCACAAATTAAAAAAATGAGACGTTGAAAGCGCATATAATCTTGAGGAATATGGAAGTTTTTGGTACTCTTTTCACTCAACCTGAGTTTTCGGATTAGTTCCTTGAGAGACTGTCAGATCACAAGGTTATTTTCAAGGAATTCCCCTAAGGCCTTATTCGATTGTAATAGAGCAGTTAGAAATTTATTGAAAATGCCTCGTGGCATCAAGGAAATAAACCTAAAATTCAGGTTATAATACTGGAGAATTACTATGACAAAAGAATGCCAAGTTACCGGTCGCCGTCCGGTTAGCGGTAGAAGCTACACAACACGTGGTATCGCTAAAAAGAAAAAAGGTATCGGTATTAAGATCACAGGCGTTAACAAACGTCGTTTTCTTCCTAATCTTTTCCAAAAACGTTATTGGTTCGAAGATGAAAACCGTTTTGTTTCGCTGAAATTATCAGCTGCTGCTATGCGCACTATCGAGAAGAATGGTCTTGCGACTATTATTCGTGAAATGAGAGCTGCTGGCCAAAAGATCTAAAAGGATCTCCATTGATCACAAATCTTCCCAAATTAGTGGATCTTTTCGTCAAAGAAAAAGAGATCATTTTTATAGAAGAAGAAGTAGATCCTCATCTAGAAATAGCTGAGATACATCGCAGGGTTATCGCTTCTGGCGGCCCTGCGCTTTTTTTTTCTAAAGTTAAGGGATCTTCTTTCCCGGTTGTGACCAATTTATTTGGTTCTGAAAAACGCGTTCATTTAAGTTTTGGGAAAAATCCCGAACAATTTGTCCAGGATGTCGTTTCCTTTTTACAAAAACCTCGTTTTAATTGGTCGCTGATTAAGCAAGGGCTTAAATTAGGATTTAAGAAAAAAAGAGACTCCTTTGAGACTCTTTCGAGCTTAAAAGAGCTTCCCCTTCTCACTTCCTGGCCTGAAGATGGGGGTGCCTTCATTACATGGCCGACCATCTACACGGAGCCACCGGGCGGTGGAACGGGTAATCTGGGTGTTTATAGGGTTCAGCGCTTTGATGATAAGACAACGGGTCTGCATTTTCAAATCGGCAAAGGCGCAGCTTTTCACTATTATGCAGCTGAAAAAGAAAACAAGGCTCTGCCTGTTGCCATTATCGTAGGAGGCCCTCCAGCTCTTATCATGGCAGGTGTTGCGCCTCTTCCTGAAAATATTCCGGAGCTGCTTTTAGCCTCGCTTTTACAGGGAGAGAAGATGTCTCTTTGCAAGCCGGAAGGATTTCCTTACCGCTTACCAGTAGAGGCGGACTTTTTACTTTTAGGGGAAGCCCGCCCGCATGAAAGACGTCTAGAAGGGCCTTTTGGAGATCATTACGGTTATTATAGCTTAGAGCATGAGTTTCCCGTTTTTCATTGCCAAAAGATTTTACATAGAAAGGGAGCGATCTATCCCGCAACTGTTGTGGGTAAACCGCGCCAGGAAGATTACTTTCTGGGAAACTATCTCCAAGAGCTCTTAAAGCCGGTTATTCACATGGTAATGCCAGCTGTTAAAGATCTTTGGAGTTATGCAGAAACAGGTTTTCATGCACTTACAGCCGCACGTGTAGAAGAGCGTTATTACCGGGAATCAATGAGCGCGGCTTTTCGGATTTTAGGAGAAGGACAGCTCTCTCTCACCAAGTTTTTACTTCTTACGGATCAGCCCGTAAACTTGCGTAATTTTAAAGAGACCCTTCAGGCTGTGCTAGCTCGCTTTAAGCCAGAAACAGATCTCTTTATTTTTGCTAATCTCTCTCTAGATACACTCGATTACGCCGGACCGGCTCTTAACAAAGGCTCAAGAGGAGTTATGCTCGGTCTTGGTGAACCTGTACGTGTATTACCAGTTGAATACCGCGGACCACGTAAAGCGCGCATCTTCTGCCCAGGCTGTCTTGTAATAGAGGGCGAACCGGTTGTTGATGCATCTCTTGCTGCTTGGCCACTTGTGATTTTAGTAGATGATGCCGATAAAACAGTAGCTAGTGAGGCTAATTTTCTCTGGACTACCTTCACGCGCTTTGATCCAGCAAGTGATATTCATACCTCTTCTCAAAAAGTTATCAATAACCACATTGTCTTTACAGGTCCAGTTCTGATTGATGCGCGTATGAAGCCCTCTTACCCCAAAGAAGTGCTTGCTGATGAAGCAACTGAAAAGCTTGTCTCTGACCGCTGGGCTTCTTACTTTCCTTCACATAATGTTTTTATGGGCGATAGCCGGCGTGCAGATGTCTACTAGATGCCCTTGTGAGAGCCTTTTGTCCTATGCTGAATGTTGTCAGCCCTATCACTTAGGAGCTCTGCCACCGACAGCTTTAGCGCTTATGCGCTCTCGCTACACAGCTTATGTCCTTGGTCTTGTGGACTATATTAGGCTCACAGAAACAAAATCCAGTAGCCGAGAAGAACTGATAGCCGCCTGTAAATCTATGCAGCTGCAGGGCCTTACCATTTTAGGCTCTTCGGAAGATAGCGTTCATTTTGAGGTGAAATCAGGCAAAAGTAATTGGCAGGAGCTTAGTCATTTCCTTCAAAGAGAGGGCCGCTGGCTCTATATCAGCCCTTCTTCTTAATGGTATCAAGTTCTTTATAAGAGCTTGAGGTCAATAAACCAGATTAAATCACCTTAATCAAAAAGCTGATCAGGAACGGGTAATGGATCAACTTCTATACGTGCAGGTGATTCTAATATCCTTGCAACCTCCGCCTCTAAAGCTGGGCCTTTGAATCCATTTGCTGCAGCCATAACTCTCACCAAAATTGTCTTTAATTTAGCACGTTCCTCAGCTGAAAAAGATTTAGCAAAAGAGGTGTTTGCTCTACCTAGAGCTTCTGACAGTTCTGTAAGCGCGGGAAAAGAATTCTCTTCTTTGAATTGTTTCCATAATCGAGATTTTTCTTGAGGATCTGTACAGGCCTCTATGCTTCCTAGACTTTGAAGAGCCCGTCCTGATACAGATAAAACACTTTGCTCTAGAGCATCAAAAAATTTTATCTTATAGATAACAAGCTCTTGTTTCAGGTTCATTCCAATAGCCCGGTTAGCTTTGAGTTGATTAAGAGCTTCTGTAGCATTGAGCGGCTGGCCTTTATTATCATGATCGTATTTGGCTATAGCAGCTGCTGCAACAGTTGCTGATCTACCAACACCCTTAGCGCAATGAATCAGTACTGGAATACCGGCTTTTCTTAGATCCTGCACAACTTTTGCAAGGTTTTCCGTAGCCTCAACATCCATCGGTTTTAAATCTTCCGCTTTTACATTCATGTATCCGATATGTTTTGCGGCCCAATCTTCTTTTGTGGCAGGCTCCCCATGCCCAAAAACAAGGGTTCTTTCTCCTGGTTCTGTAAGATCTATGACAAACCCTGCACAACTATCTGGAAAACTATTATCTTTATCGAGTGTATTTATAGAGGCTTTTAAAGTCTCTACAGGTGCACCTTTTCCTAAACCCTTTTGAGCTTTTTCCAGAGCTTGGCGAAAAGTATCAATATCTCCTTTAAAAGGCATTCTGGAGACTAAAACACCACGGCCTACTATATCAATATCTCTATATCTAACACCGAACCTTTCTATACCCAGTCCATTTTCTAATAGACTCCTATTAAAAAAGGTAAGACCGAAAAGAGCCGCTTTAGAGGTGCCCTTTTGAGCCAAAGAATAAAGAGCCTGTCCTACCATAGTGACTATAGCCACAATACCTATAAGGATTTTTATAGGAAGAAGGGTTAGATTAAGTAGGACCTTAAAAATGGTTCCTGCAACAGACTGGACCTTTAAATCCGTATGATTTTTATAGAGTTCTATAGATTTAGGATCTGGAGCTACCTTAGATGACGGACTATTTCCATATCTTAGTCGGAATGCACTGCCTGAAGTTGGATCTGGAATACTCACGAGAGCCTCATTTTAAGTGAAGAATAGTTTGCTAATGTATATATAAGTTTAATTATTTAA
Source organism: uncultured bacterium (assembly GCA_903839985.1). Classification (GTDB taxonomy): domain Bacteria; phylum Chlamydiota; class Chlamydiia; order Chlamydiales; family VFKH01; genus VFKH01. Next base: position 12,299 of record CAIMEJ010000037.1, read on the forward strand.
ACAACAGCTAAGGATCCTTTGTAAAAAGGCATTGGTCTATTTATAGGTCAACTGCTACAAATGAATCTATGCAAGAAATTATTTGTGATTGCGCTATTATTGGATCAGGTCCAGCAGGTCAAAGCGCAGCTATTCAAGCCGCTAAGTTGCATAAAAAAGTAGTGGTGATTGAAAAAGAAGAAGAGGTGGGGGGCGTTTCTCTTCATTCGGGTACTATTCCCTCCAAGGCCCTTCGCGCTGCTATTATGGATCTCTCTAATTTTTGGGAGCAGAGTTTTTACGGGAGACAGTTTAATTCAAGAAATATATCTATTAATGACTTAAGCTGGCGTCTGCATAAGGTTCTTAAAGAAGAGCGAAGTATTGTTGTGCAGAAGCTGAGGAGTGCTTCCGCAGATATCATCTTTGGGAGTGCTTCTTTTGAAGATGATCACCATCTACTTATAAAAGATTTCGCAGGCCATGTCAGCCATCGCATTACGGCCTCTATCATTATTATTGCAGCAGGATCAAGACCCCGTGACCCTGAAAATGTCCCTTTTGATGGACGAATTGTTCTGGATTCTACAGGTCTTTTAGCAATCGACCATGTGCCTAAATCCATGATTGTTGTGGGCTCCGGGGTTATTGGCTCCGAATACGCCAGCTTTTTTGCCTTACTCGGTACGAAGGTGAGAGTTCTGGATAAAGAATCTCGTATGCTGAGTCATATAGATAGCGAAATTAGCGGTATTTTACGCACACGGCTAGAAGATTTTGGCCTCCAATTTATTGGGGGTAAAATCATCGATAAGATAGAGCATTTAGGAGACAGTGCCAAAGTTACTTGTAAAGATGGGAGCTTTTTCGAAGCTGAAACAGTGCTTTACGCTCTTGGCCGAGTAGCAAATGTGGCAGCTCTTGATATGGCAAAGGCCGGTATTACACTGACAGAAAGAGGGCATATTCCTGTGAATGAGCTCTTTCAGACCTCTACATCACATATATACGCTGTGGGAGATGTTATTGGGGCCCCAGCGCTTGCCTCTACCAGCGCTGAACAAGGAAGACTTGCTGCACGGCAGGCTTTTGGCGCTTTCCATAATCGATTCCCTAAAGTATTCCCTGTAGGTATTTATGGTATTCCTGAAATATCTTCTATCGGCCCAAATGAGGATGAGCTGAAAGCTATGGGTCATCAATATGAGGTAGGCCGCGCCTATTATCATGAAATAGCTAAAGGCAATATCACAGGAAGTACAACGGGTCTTTTTAAGATTCTTTTTAATCCTGAAACCCTCGAAATCCTAGGAGTGCATATTATCGGGCGTAATGCTACAGAAGTCATTCATATTGGACAGGTGGCTATGAGCTATAATGCACATTTAGACTATTTCATTGAAAATGTCTTCAATTACCCAACCTTCGCAGAAGGTTATAGGATTGCGGCTTTCAATGGAATTGATAAAGTAAAAAATAATTATAAATAGAAAACTATTCCCAAACAGTAAAAGTAAGACTCCTTAAGTACAAAAGCACTAGAGAGGTCTTAATCTTTCATCCAATCAATAGATCTCAGTTAGAAGACGACTCTTCCTTTCTCTAGCCTTAACTCCAGGACAGCTCCAGGCAGAAGCGTGCCCTCTAATATAGCATTGGAGAGGGGGTTGACTATTTCTTGCTGTAGAAGACGTTTGAGAGGGCGAGCACCGAAAGCTGGCTCATAGCCCTCGTGGGCGAAATGGGCAAGAAATTCTTCTGACCAAGATAGAGTAATAGAGCGGTCTTGGAGTCTTTTTTGAAGTAGACCAAGTTGAATAGCAACGATTTTTTCCATCTCAGTTTCTTTAAGAGGAAGGAAGGGGAGAATCTCATCAATACGGTTCAGGAATTCAGGTCTGAAATGACTTTTAAGAATAGGATCTACAAGCTTAAGAATTTCTTCTTTAGAAAGAGGCTTATGGGATTTCTCCGCTTTTTCTAAAAGTAAAGAAGAGCCAAGGTTGGAGGTCATAATAAAAAGAGCATGCTTGCAATTGACCAGGCGGCCTTTGCTATCGGTAATGCGGCCATCGTCGAAGATCTGCAGCAGAATATTAAAGACATCGCTATGGGCTTTTTCCACTTCATCGAGTAAAACAACGGAATAGGGGCGTCTGCGCAAAGCTTCTGTCAGTTGACCACCCTCTTCATACCCCACATAGCCAGGAGGAGAGCCTACTAGCCTAGAGACGCTATGTTTTTCCATATATTCGGACATATCAAGGCGGATGATAGCATCTTCTTTGTCGAAGAGCTGCTCGGCGATAGCTTTGGCCAGCTCAGTTTTGCCCACACCTGTTGGTCCCAGGAAAAGAAAAACACCCAGAGGCCGATGGGGATCTTGCAATCCAGCACGCGAGCGGCGAATTGCTTCACTCACAGCGCGGACAGCTACTGTTTGGCCGATAACGCGCTTTTCAAGCGTCTTTTCAAGGCCAAGAAGTTTTTGCGCTTCTCCGCTTAACATCCGCGTTACAGGAATGCCCGTCCATTTGGAGACTATTTCGGCAATCAGATGCTCGTCTACTTCTTCTTTAAGGAGTCGTCCCTCTTTATCCTGGAGTTTTAACTCAAGGACTTCCATTTCTTTGTGAAGGGCTGGAATGGTATTATAGCGCAGTTCAGCCACTTTATTGTAATCTGCATGCCTTTCAGCTTCTTCCTCTTGGAAGCGAAGCTGCTCTAAAGTATTTTTTTTATCTTTAAGAGCAACAAGAAGCTTTTTCTCCTCTTCCCAACGGGCTTTAAGGGCGGAGAGATCTTCTTTAATTTGGGCAATCAAGGAAGAAAGCTTTTCGGACTCTTCTTTAGCAAGAGGAGAGTCTTCGCGTTTTAGGCCCTCTTGTTTTACGATAAGCGTAGAGAGTTCTCTCTCTTTTTGATCGATGGGAAGAGGGCGGCTACCCATTTGCATCCGAATAAGGCTTGCGGCCTCATCAATAAGATCTATAGCTTTATCGGGTAAAAAGCGGTCGCTGATATAACGAGAAGAGAGAATAACTGCAGCAGTGAGGGCATCTTCTGTAATACGGACACCGTGAAAGATCTCATAACGTTCTCGAAGACCGCGTAAAATGGCAATAGCGTCTTCTTCTGTTGGCTCTTGGACGAGGACGGGTTGGAAGCGGCGTTCTAGTGCGGGATCTTTTTCGATATACTTTTGATATTCATTGAGCGTTGTGGCGCCGATACAGTGGAGGGTGCCTCGTGCAAGAGCTGGCTTGAGTAAGTTAGCTGCGTCCATAGCTCCCTCACTTGCCCCAGCCCCAATAAGGGTATGGACTTCATCTATAAAAAGAATGATGCGACCTTCAGCAGCCTCGATCTCTTTTAAGATACCTTTCAAACGTTCTTCAAATTCACCACGATATTTAGTTCCAGCAATAAGACTGCCCATATCAAGGGCAACTAGTTGCTTGTTCTTGAGGCTATCTGGCACATCTTCCTGGATAATACGAATAGCCAGGCCTTCTGCAATAGCCGTTTTGCCAACACCTGGCTCACCAATTAAAAGAGGATTATTTTTTGTACGCCGGCTTAAGACCTGAATAGTGCGTCTAATTTCTTCATCACGGCCTATAACAGGGTCGAGTTTCCCTTTTTTGGCAAGGTCTGTGAGGTTTTTACAAAATTTTTCTAAGACTTTTAAGCTTGATTCGGCAGAAGGTGAATCCATTTTATGATCTCCTCTAATAGCTTTAATTTTCTTTTCTAGAGAACTCTCCGACTCTGTTTTAAAAGAGAGAAGGGGTTCTTCTGCATGTTTAAAAAAGGCCAATAGGAAATGATCGCTGGCTGTATATTCGTCTTTCCAGGAAGAGGCTATTTTAAGAGCTTCATTTACAATAGTTTGAAGTTTTCTGCCCATTTGAGGTTCACCCTCTGACTCGAAACGGGGCTCTTTACTAATGGCTACTTTTAAGGCCTTTTTCAAGGCTTCGGGCTCTTTAAAAAAGGAAGCGAAATATCCCTCAGGATCTTCCAAAAAAGCTAGGAGAAGTAAATGAGGTGTGACTTCCGTGTGCCTTTCTTGGCGCGCCAAGGAAATAGCCTTTTCAAGTGCTGCTAAAACACTTTCCGTAAACTTTTTATCCATAAAAACCAGTATAGAATTTTAACTCAAATTTGACTAGGGGTGTCTATCTGTAAAGCTATAAATACCCCTATTAAGGTGTATAATGAACACTCATAGCCCGCCAAGCTTCTTCGAATTCCCGACTTTTTTGTCCATGAGAAGAGAGTAAATCACGTACATTGCAAAAATGCTTATAGGCTTCTGTGTAGAGGATGCGGTCCAAAGAGAGAGATCCTAGCATAAACTCTACTTGTAAGCGATGGGGGTGAATAGCATGATAGCGCTGAAGGGTTTCAAGAGCTTCTTTAGGTCTATTTAATTTGAGATAAATATCTGTTAACTCAAGAAGGCCCTCTCTAAAGGCTGGATTTTTTTTCAGAGCTTCTTTGAGCAGCTGGCATTTGGCACCAAGAGATTCTCTAGAGGGCTTGCTTTCCATAAAAAAGATGCGGAGAGTCTCTTCATTTACAGCTCCTTTAAGATAATCTTCTGCAAGTGTTAGCTGATCAATTTGAGTGTTATCTTTTAAATGGATATTATCTTGTAAGTATTTTAGAGCGGCTTTCTTTTGCCCAGTAAGAGCCAGACACATCCCTTTTAGTTGCATTAAGGTAGCATCATTTTTAACAAAAATTTCTGCTTTTTCATAGCAGGCAAGGGCTTTATCAAACTCTTGTGAACGTAGATAAACACTTGCTTCATTAAAAAAAATGAGACCAACAGCCTCTCTATTATTGCGCAGTTGCAGGGCTTTGACATTAATAGACTGATAGTGACGATCAGAGATGTCAACGCCTCTGGCTGTTGTTTCGATGTTGATGCGGCAGCCTTTATGGTCATAGCTACGCACATAGATGTGGCCTGGAGGGGTGATGATCTCGAGAGGCAGGCCTATACGCTCACCGATAGCTAGGTATACAAATGAAGTACCAAGGCATATCCCCCGACTAGAATCAAGAACGGCCCCTAAAGAAGAGTAGCTATCGATATGCTTTTCGGAAAGAGAAAGAGGGGGGTAGCGCATTGCCATATCAAAGAAAACAAGCTGATTAATAGCCTCAATTTTTTTCTCGGGTAAGGAATTCAGGCCTTGAGGAAGTTTAGCTAAGGCTTTGAGGGCTAGCAGGTCGAGGGCTGCTTCATAGGAGCGTCTTTTAATATCATCCTCTAAAAGAAGGCCCCTTGAAATTTCAATCTCTTCTACGGGAAGTTCTAATATTTCTTGCCATGTCTTAACATAATGACCTTTAAGCTTGCGGTTAGGCAGATTTTGCGCTAGTTTCTCAATAAGGCAGAGGGTCTTTTCATCAAAAAGAGCAGCTGGCTTAAAATTCGCTAGCTGGTCGAAAATATCTCTTGAAAGAGGCGGCATAATACCTAAAGAGGAATGCGAGCCAAGGAGCTGCCAAGCGCGGGCTAAAGCTTTGCGGCCTTCAGGAGAGTTTGGAAAGAGCTGAGAATAAGCTATCTGTGCATCTATATTACTACTGTCCATCGACTTATAAATGCTTTTCTGTTCGCCAGTCGTCAATGCCAGGCTTAGTAGTAAAAAATTTATCATATCATTTTTTGCATCAGGCGGAGCAGCTCTTTATGTTCAAGGATCTCTTCAAGGAAAGGCTTTGTGCGATAACGCCAATTAGTATTATTGAGATGCCCTGGGATATTTATCCGCTCTAATGTGTCTTCATTATATACAAGTTCTTTAAAAAGAGCGAGATATTCTCCCAAAAGGTTGATATGAAAAAGACTGCTGCTTTGATGACTTTCTCGGAGAAGCTCAAACCGGGTAGCCTGATCTAAAGGTCTATTATTTTCTTTAGACCACCACTCTTGCAGCGTTTGGGAGTCGTGGGTAGATACAGTAGTCAGGCTACATACGGGGTAATCTTTTAAAGAGATAAAAGCCCCACCCTGATCCCAATACCGCTCCCAGCGTGGGACTTTTGTTCCGGGAATGCCATCTTCTGTAAGCGTAGAACGCACTTCAGGAGGAATAACACCCAGATCCTCGGCAATGGGTAAAAGTGGAGAGTCTTCTAAGAGCGCTTTCAAAAAAATCTGACCTTGTGGGAGCCAAACAGATTGTTCCGAGGGAATAAAGAAGCCTTCCTTAGCTTTTTTACCTTTTGGAATAGCCCATAACCGAAAAAGACCCACTACATGATCAATCCTGTAGAGATTATAATAAAAAGAAGCTGTTTTAAGCCGTTCTTTCCACCAGGTGAAATTATCTTCTTGCATAGCCTCAAAGCGGTGCAGAGGAAAGCCCCAGCATTGCCCCTCCTGTTCGTAGTAATCAGGAGGAGCTCCTGCATCATAGCGTTTATCAAAAAGAGCTGGGTGCTGCCATACTTCTGCGCTATCAGGGCTTACTAAAATGGGCAGATCCCCCATTAACTTAATATGAAGAGAAGAAGCCTCTTCTTGAAGCTCTTTCATCTCTTTATGTAAGAGATATTGGGTATAAGCATAAGCTAGAGCTTTTTCTTGATACTCTAGATATAGAAGATCGTTATAGCCTTGCTCTTCCTGTGGCCATTCCCAAAAGGCTTTCTGGCTATTTTTTTCTTTTAAAACTTTAAAAAGACAGTAGGGCCTCAGCCAATAAGCACTCGTTTGTTGGAACTTCTTAAAATCAGGATCTTCTTTATCCAAAGGTTTTAAGGATTCAGGGGGTAGGAGTCCCGGATTTAAAGCGTGTGCTGAAACAATATTGTAGGGGCTTATATCTGTGCCACTATCATTAATTGGAAGAAGTTGGATAACATCAAAGCCCGTTTTTTTAAGCCAAGGGAGCAGCATTTTTAAAGATAGAATATCTCCTTGCAAAGAGTTGCGTCTTTTTAAGGAGGGGAGGAAAATATTAACACCGTGATGCTGTTGAACGCCTATTTTATGCCAAAGATCTTGACTCATTGGAGGGGGTGTAAAGGCGCTCATTTTGACATATTAAAAATAGAGGGGCCTGAACTAGAGCGAGTGGAAGGAATAGAAGGAATAACCTGGTTTTTAAGAGCCGTTACCCAGGGAAGAGCCCTTTCGCTCAGGGCGCGTACAAGCTCACAAAGGTGATTTGCGGGGAGCTCGTCAAAGGGTTTTTTGATGAAGAGGGTCAAGGCTTTTTTCTTGAGGGAAAAGGCAAAAACACCTATTTCCGGAAGATGATTATTTTTGAGGGCTTCTATTAAAATTTGTTCTCGATATCTTCCAGGAGAAACCTCTCCTAATAAAGAGCCTATGATTAAAAATTCGCTACTTTTATCAAGTTCAAGCTGGATCTTCACTCCATTTGTAAAGAGGATCATACAGGTAGAGTGTTCATCGGGTACAAGATCAGAACCTAGTAGAGTGCCTAGTTCTTTGAGCAAATCTTCAAACGGGTTCATCTTCCGCCTCCAGCGTTGTTAGTGCTTCTATGATAGCTTTGAAGAGCTCATCACGCGTTTCCATGCTTTTATAGAGACGAGGGGAGACACTACGGACGGCATCACGATATTGGCTAATTAAGATAATAAGCGGAGGTTTATCGTGAGGAAGCCCCAATTTTTCACTCAAAGCGATAATTTTAGTGCCAGCAGGATAGCGATCTTCCACTAGCTTCATATAATTTTGAGCCATCGTCTCAAAGGTGAGGTTCTTGGGAAGTGTAATGCCCAGATCTGCTAACTGCTTATTGACTAAACCCATACGGCTTTGGAAAAAGCGGTAAACGCCTAAAATAGATTGGAGGGAGCGAGCTTCTGTAAAGAGTCTAGAAAGCTCACCTCTTTCTATCGAGGGGCCTTTGGCTTTAAGATCACGTCCTAGTGAATTAAGAAGAAATTTTATTACATCCTTAAGTTGTTGAAAATTATAGCTTTGAGTAAGTTCTCCAAAGAGAGCATTAGGGGCCCTTGGATTTCCAGTGATATCGCGGTAAAGATCTTTTAAGTTTGCAGTTGACCCAAGGCCCAGCTTAGAAAATTCCTGGGCTGTGCTCGCAATGTTTTTACCAGCTATAATTTCTCTGCCAAATTGCTTGTTAAAGCCTTCTTTAGCATCTTTAATTGTTGTTTGGAGATTACCCTCCGTATTTTCCATTAAGAAACTAAGAGCTTCGTCGGCTAGTGATTTATCAGGAAAATAATCGAGAACTTTTTTAAGGATTTCATGTTGTTCATCACCATCTTTCAAAGATTGAAGCAGCTGTTTTAAGCTACGGGCACCCATCTCTGGATTCTTCTGCTGATAACGTAGGGCCGCATCATCTACGGACGACCCGGCTGTAACTGCTTTGATTTCTTGAGCAAGCTTTTTAATGTCTGGCGCTCGCTCTTCTAGAGAGCGCCTATTTTTTTTCTCCTGATCTGCAGCCCAAGGATTAAAAACATCTTCACATGATTCTGCGAAGCTCTCCGTTGCTCCTACTTGAGTAGCCTCCGTTGATTGAGCTTTTGCATTTGCTTCTTTCTGATCAACCCTTACTACATTTACAGAATCAATATCACCCATATTTTCAAAATAACGACTTAATAGGTCCTTGTCAACTTGGAACGTAGATTAGAAGAGGAAATCAAGCAATTTGGATGCGGCCTAGAGGCTGAATACGGATTTCAGGAATGATCTCTTGATAGGAAACAACAGCAATTTCGGGGAACTCCATTTCAACGAGTTTGCGCACAAAGCGGCGTACATCGATTGCAGTAAGAAGAACAGGGGGTTGGCTCCTAGCACTAGCTGGGGCAATTGTTGTGCGCATAGCTTGAAGTATTAACTGAACAGAATCAGGATCCAGTGCTAAGTAAGATCCTGCAGAGGTCTGTTTAATGGCCCCACGAATCATGTCCTCAATTTCGGGATCTAGGAGGTAGACAGCAAGGGTTGTCTGCCCTTGCGAGTGTTTAAAGCTGATATAGCGCTTCAAGGAGGACCGCACATATTCTGTGAGCAGAACAGTATCTTTTTCCGATTGAGCCCATTCACTAAGAGCTTCCAAGATTGTCCGCAGATCTTTAATAGAGACCTGTTCCTGCGCTAGGCGTTTAAAAATCTCCGTCATTTTTTGAAGAGGAACAAGGCGTGTTACCTCTTTAACAAGATCAGGAAAAGATTTTTCTACAAATTCTAGCATAGAGCGCACTTCCTGAATCCCCAGGAATTCGCTAGAATAATGTCTAAAGAAGTAGGAGAGGTGAAGGATTATTACTTCCAGGGGCTTCCAAAATTTTATGCTGGCCTTTTGGAGGATATCAATATATTTATCTTCCACCCACATCGTTGGTAATCCAAGCGATGATTTATAGGCTTTAGCAGGAATATTGTAGCGCAGTAAGTTTTCCTGACTCTCATTACAGAGGACATGCCTTAAAAAGACGCGGCCACGAATAATTGGTACTTCATTGAGTAAGATAGCGTATTCGTCTTCTTCAAGTGTTTGTGAATCAGTGCGTACATGGACACCTGGATAGCGAATGCCCATATCTTGATAAAGGGCTAGGCGCATTTTGGGGATCATGTCATCGACAAAGATTTGGCCAGTTTTATCTTGAATCAGTTTTGATACGCTGCTGGCTAATTCCAAGATAACGGGCAAGGTAAGGGCAAAATCTTCCTTTCCAGGAGTAATAACTTTATGCCCTTCTGTATCCGTTTCTATAAGCCCTTCACCTCCGGAGGCTAAAGCTTTAGCTTCGGCTTTTTTCTCATTAGACCAGAGCTTGTAACCAATACCGCCAACAATAGAGGCAAGTACGATAAAGATAGTTGTTGGAAATCCGGGGATAAGACCCATGAATACAAGAATACCACCGGCAATCATCATCGCTTTGGGTTGCTTGAAGATCTGTGTGGAGATCTCTTTACCCAGATTTGTATCGCGGCGATCACTTGAAACACGTGTGGTGACAATACCCGCAGTTACGGAGATAAGGAAGGAGGGTATAATGGAAACAAGACCATCACCAATAGATAGAAGAGAGTAGGTTTTTGCTGCTTGCATAGCCGTCATACCATGCATAGCAACCCCGATAATAAGGCCTCCGACGACGTTGATAATGGTAATAATCATGCCGGCAATAACGTCACCCTTCACGAATTTCATAGCACCATCCATGGCACCATAAAGCTCACTTTCTCTTTGGATCACGGCACGTTTTTCACGGGCTTGATTTGCATCTAGGACACCAGCTCTCATATCCGCGTCAATACTCATCTGTTTACCAGGCATAGCATCTAAACGGAATCTTGCTGCTACCTCAGCAACCCGCTCAGCACCCTTTGTGATAACGATAAATTGCACGACGATGATGATAAGAAAGATGATACCACCAACAACAAAGTTTCCTCCCACAACGAATTGACCGAAGGCTTGAATAATATGTCCGGCGTAGGCATGGAGAAGAATCTGCCTAGTAGAGGAGATGTTAATTCCAAGACGAAAAAGAGTTGTTATAAGCAGAAGAGAGGGGAATACAGACAGTTGCAAAGCACTGGAGACATAAATAGCCACCATCAAAAGACCGATAGCTGCGGCTAAGTTAAAAGCGATGACCATGTCGATAAAGAAAGGAGGGATCGGAATGATCATCATGGCAATAATTGCCACAATCCAGGCAGCAAGAATTAGATCACTTGACTTGGTGATTAAGGCCAGTATTTTATCACTGCCTATTTTTTTGGATAGATCAGATATAAGACTCAAAAACTATTCCTCTTCTTCAATTGTGCCAATAACACGTAAAATTTCTGCTACAGCCTCATACGTTTCGGGAGGAATATAATTATAAATTTTCCCCATTTCGAAAAGAGTGCGGGCTAGCGGGACATCTCGCATAATAGGCACACCCCATTTATCTGCTTCTTTTATAATGCTTTCTGCAATTAAATCCAGCCCTTTTGCAAGAATAAAGGGAGCCGCATATTTCTTGGGCTCATAACCAATGGCTATGGCAACATGGGAGGGGTTGGTAACCACGGCTTTAGCTCTTCTCACGGCAGAGGGTCCCTCATCATAGGCGATTTCCTGTGCTATATGTCGGCGTCGCCCTTTAATTTCTGGATTACCCTCGCTATCTTTATACTCTTGTTTAACCTCGAATTTTTCCATCTTCATTTCTTTCGCAAAGACCTGTTTTTGATAAATTAAGTCAAAAATAGCGATGATAATAAAGAAAAAGCCTACATGTATAACGACTTGTTTAAGAAAAGAACCATAAAGAATAGCCGTTTGGTAAAGAGGGAGCCCAGCTGTTTGAATGACTTCTGCAATACTCACCTTTACAATAAAATAGATCAGAATTCCAGCAATTCCAATTTTGAGGAGAGATTTAAGAAGCTCGATAACCGTTTTCATTTTGAATTTTTGCTTCAAATTATCGATAGGATTCAGCTTTTTAAAGCTCGGTTTCATCGCTTCTAAGGAAAAGACTGGGCCAACAGTAATAAAACTTGTAAGACAGCCAATAAGAGCTACAAGGCCGACGATAGGGGCGGAGGTAATGAGAATGACATTCAATCCCTCAAAACAAAGGGCACGTAAAGCATTTTGTAGATCCCCTGTAGAGGTCATAGCATGAAAGCAGATGAGAAGAAAGGCAGCCAGCTTTTGAAAGATCATATTGGTAAGTCCAAGCGTTAAAGCAACAGCTGTAATAAAGGTGATAGCAGAAGAAAAATCCTGGGCTTTAGCTACTTGACCCTTTTTACGGGCGTCTCGTAGCTTCTTCGGGGTAGCCTTTTCACTTTTTTCAGCCATCTTAGCTCACGATTTCCTCTTTGGTTCTGTTATATAGAGTGTCTGTAGAAATCTCAAGAGTTTAAGAGGTTAATCGAGAAAGGGATGAGCTCTTCAATAAAAAAATAGGTGATATGCATTTTGTTTTATCTGACTATTTATAATCTATTTTTTAAATAATTTATTGTAATGATCTTCATGATCTAAATGAAAATGTACCTTTTATCAAAGGTAAAAAATAGAGGATTCAGGTATGCTCTTTGCCTATGACATCATGTGGTATTGTGGGCCTACCGAATGTAGGCAAATCAACTCTTTTTAATGCGTTAACTGGCAATCAAGTAGACGCTGCAAACTATCCTTTTTGCACAATTGATCCCAATGTGGGAATAGTGCCGGTGCCCGATGAACGGCTTCCTGTCTTATCGAAAATGTCGGGCAGTAAAAAGCTGATTCCGGCTGTTACGACTTTTGTGGATATTGCCGGCCTTGTAGCAGGTGCTTCTAGTGGAGAAGGTCTTGGAAACCAATTTTTAACTAATATTAGAGAGACAGATGCAATCGTCCATGTAGTGCGCTGTTTTGAGGGCGATGTTATTCACGTAAGTGGAGGTGTTGATCCGATTAGAGATATCGAAGTCATTAACATTGAGCTTGTTTTGTCAGACCTTCAAATGGTTAGCAATGTTTTGCCAAGGCTTGAGAAAAATGCGCGTGGCAATAAAGAGGCTCTAGCTACTATCGAAGTCCTTAAAAAAATTCAGTCCCATCTTAATGAAAATAAGCCTGTAAGAAGTTTGGCTCTGACGGAAGAAGAAAAGGCCTCTATTCACATCTATCCCTTTTTGACTGCTAAAAAAGTTCTGTACCTTGCAAATGTGGGCGAAGAAGATCTGCCTGACATGAACAATGTTTATGTCGAGCGCGTTCGGGCTTATGCAGCAGCCGAAGGTAATGAGGTTGTTCCTATTTGTGCTAAATTAGAAAGTGAATTAGCGCAGTTAGAGGAAAAAGATCGGCAGGAACTTCTGGAATCTCTGGGGCTTCAAGAACCAGGGCTTAACCGTTTGATTAAAGCAGCCTTTAAGATGCTTGGTCTGATTAATTTTTTGACAACTGGTGAGCAAGAGACAAGAGCTTGGACTATCAAAGCCCATACCAAAGCTCCTGAAGCAGCAGGTAAAATTCACGGAGATCTACAAAAAGGCTTTATCCGTGCCGAGGTAGCCTCTTTTGATGATATGGTAAAATATGGTAGCCGCAATGGCGCTCGAGAAGCTGGCCGTCTACGTAGTGAAGGCAAGGACTACGTTGTGCAAGACGGGGATGTTATTGTTTTCTTGCATAACTAAAAATAGCATCTATTCTGATTGATCTAATGCGGCTAATTGCCTATACTCCGCCCGGGCGGTTTGATGGTTTTTATGATTGAGAGAACAAGAAAGAATTATGATGGGCAAGAGCCTACAGGAAAGGTTCTTTCACGTATTTTGCCCACAGCTTTACAGGAGATTTCCGCCCAGGCGGATAAGAGACCAGAACTTGTTCTAGCAGCCTGGCCCGAGCTGATAGGTCCTAAGTTTTCCAGCATGGCCACAGTAATAGAATTCTTTGAGGGACAGTTGTTTGTGAAAGTAACCAATTCAAGCCTCTACGCTCTTTTACAACAACATGAAAAGCCTCGCCTTTTAAACGCTCTTAGAAAGAAATTTCCTAAAACAGAGATTCGCAACATTGTATTTCGGATGGGTTAGATTATGAGTAAAGAGTACGACGCTAGTTCGATTACCGTTCTGGAGGGCTTACAGGCCGTACGCGAAAGACCCGGTATGTATATTGGTGATACAGGTGTTAATGGTCTTCATCAGCTAGTCTATGAAGTTATTGATAACTCCATCGATGAAGCTCTCGCTGGGCATTGTACTAATATACAAGTTATTATTTCTCCAGATGGTTCTTTGTCTATAGAAGATAACGGACGTGGTATTCCTATACAAAAACACCCCTCTGAATCCGTTAAGAGAGGAAGAGACGTTTCTGCCTTAGAAGTTGTAATGACTGTCTTGCACGCCGGTGGTAAGTTTGACAAGGAGTCCTATAAGGTCTCTGGAGGACTACATGGTGTGGGTGTGTCCTGTGTTAACGCCCTTTCCGATCCTCTTATTGCAGAAGTTTATAAAGAGGGTAAAATCTACCGTATGACCTTCCGTAAAGGGGCCGCTGTTGGTCCTTTAGAAATAGTGGGGGAGACGGATAAAAGAGGGACAAAAGTTAGTTTTTGGGCCGATAAAGAGATCTTTGCTAATACAGATTTTGACTACGACATTCTTGCTAAACGCTTTAGGGAGCTTGCCTTTTTAAATAAAGGGATTTCCATACGCTTTAGAGATGAAAGAGATCTTTTAAAAGAAGAGATAAATTTTTGCTATGAGGGGGGCCTTACCTCCTTTGTTTCCTACTTAAATGAGAACAAGCAGCCTCTCTTCAAAGAACCTCTTTATTTCAAGGGCGTTCGTCAAGGAGATGATGGCCCTGTAGAATTTGAAGTGGCGATGCAATGGAATGATACCTATACAGAATCCATGCACACCTACGTAAATAATATTTCTACGCGCTATGGTGGCACACATTTAACAGGTTTTTCTACAGCGCTTACTCGTGTGTTGAACAACTATATCAAGCACAATCCCATCATTAAAAATAGCAAAGTAGAAATTAGCGGCGATGATATGCGAGAAGGTCTCGTAGCCGTTATTTCTGTTAAAGTAGCAAACCCTCAGTTCGAGGGGCAGACGAAGCAAAAGCTGGGTAATAGTGATGTAGCATCTATTGCACAGCAAATTGTGGGCGAAGAGTTAGCTATTACTCTCGAAGAAAACCCAGCTATTGCTAAAGCTATCGTCGAAAAAGCTCACCTAGCCGCACAGGCAAGAGAAGCTGCTAAAAGGGCGCGTGATTTAACACTGCGTAAGTCAGCTCTTGATAGCGCGCGTCTTCCTGGTAAACTGGTGGATTGTTCAGAGCGCGATCCAAAGCTCTGTGAGATTTATATCGTGGAAGGGGATTCTGCGGGAGGATCGGCTAAAGGTGGGCGTAATAGACGTTTTCAAGCTATTTTGCCTATCCGTGGTAAGATTTTAAACGTAGAAAAGGCTCGTCTAGAAAAGGTTTTACAAAACACGGAAGTGGGTACAATGATCTCAGCCCTTGGCTGTGGTATAGGCAGTGGTAATTTTAATATCGATAAACTTCGTTACCATAAAATTATTATCATGACGGACGCCGACGTAGACGGTTCCCATATCCGTACTCTCTTGCTAACTTTTTTCTATCGCCATATGCCGGCTCTTGTAGAACATAACTTTATCTATATCGCTCAGCCACCTCTTTATAAGGTCTCTCGTAAGAAGACGAGTCGTTATATTAAGAGTGAGCAGGAGATGGATCTTTACTTGATGGAACTGGGTCTGAGTGATATTACTCTCGGTCGAAACGGGGCTTTTATCAACCGAGAAGATCTAGGCTCTTTGGTGGCAGCTATTCAAAAATTAGAGATCTTCGCTGGCCGTATTGAGCGTAAAGGTGTTTTATTTGAAGAGTTTTTGACAACAGCCGCCTCTGGCTATGCTAGGTACAGTGTAAACTTAGGGCAGGGACCTCTATTTGCCTATAACAAAGAAGAAGTTGCAGCCTACGCCCTGGAATTTGAAAGCTTACAAAAAGAGGAGCTGGCAGCGCTGAAGGAAGAGGGCTCTGAGCCTATTGCAAAGCATTTTACCTTCGTAGAGCTCTGTCAAGATGTCGAAGTAGACCTTTTAGAAACGCTTTTAAAACCTTTCGGCTTAGGACTAGAGCATTTCTTAAATAGATCCGAACCTATTTTTGATATCGTCGAAGGCGATCATACCCTTCCCTTATTTAGCTTGAAAGCTCTCCTTGACTATGTGCGTCAAAATGGACGTAAAGGCATAGAAATCCAACGCTATAAGGGTCTTGGTGAGATGAATGCTGAGCAGCTTTGGGAAACAACTATGGATCCAGAAATACGTACACTTTTACAAGTGACCATTCCGGATGCCATCGCCGCTGACCATATGTTTACTATGCTCATGGGAGAGGATGTTCCTCCTCGTCGTGCCTTTATCGAGCAATACGCTCTTTCCGTGAAAAACCTGGATATTTAAGAAGAACGTTATGACAGATATGATTGTCCCCCGTAATATCGAAGAAGAGATGAAAGAGAGCTATTTACGCTACTCCCTCTCCGTAATTATCGCGCGCGCTCTTCCGGATGCGCGAGATGGTCTTAAACCCTCACAGCGACGCATTCTTTTTGCCATGCGCGCTTTGAACTTATCACCGGGTGCTAAGCACAGAAAATGTGCTAAGATATGCGGTGATACAAGTGGTGACTTCCATCCTCACGGCGAGACCGTTATCTACCCAACACTCGTGCGTATGGCTCAGCATTGGAGCATGCGGTATAGACTCGTTGATGGGCAGGGAAACTTTGGCTCCATTGATGGAGACCCACCAGCTGCAATGCGTTATACAGAAGCCCGGCTGACGAGCTCTTCCATGCAGTTGATGGAAGATTTGGACAAGGATACTGTTGATTTTGTCCCCAACTATGATGAAACTCGGGAAGAGCCCGTTGTTTTTCCAGCCAAATTCCCTAATCTTCTTTGCAACGGTTCTTCTGGTATTGCAGTCGGTATGGCGACCAATATCCCGCCTCATAATTTGAAAGAACTCGTGGAAGCAACACTTCTTGTATTGAAAGACAAAGAGACAACGATCGAAGAGATCATGAAAGTTATGCCAGCCCCTGACTTTCCAACGGGAGCCCTTATATGTGGACTCAAAGGGGTTAAAGAAGCCTTTCATACAGGACGAGGCCGCGTTGTTATGCGCGCTGTGATTCACGTCGAAGATGAAGAAGAATCTAAGCCACGTATTATCGTTACCGAGCTACCCTACGGCGTTAATAAAGCGCGTCTTGTAGAAACAGTTGCGGATCTGGTGAATAACAAGCAAATTACAGGCCTCTCGGATGTGCGTGATGAATCCGATAAAGATGGTATTCGTATTGTTTTTGAGTTGAAGAAAGGCGAGATGCCGGAAGTCGTTATCAATCAGCTTTATAAGTTTACGGACTGCCAGACAGCTTTTGGTTGTAACATGCTAGCCCTCGATAAGGGTCTGCCGCGCATTATGAATGTGAAGCAGATGATTGTAGCCTGGATTAATCACCGTGTAGAGATAGTACGCAGAAGAACAAGGTTTGAGCTTGCAAAAGCAGAAGCCCGTGCACATATCCTAGAAGGGTATTTGAAAGCCGTCAATCATCTAGATGATGTTGTCCGTATTATCCGTGAGAGCAAAAGTAAAGAAGAGGCTAAAATAGCTCTGATTAGCCGTTTTGCCTTTAGTGATCGGCAGTCTACAGCGGTTCTTGATCTAAGGCTTTATCAACTTACTGGCCTTGAGCAAGATAAGATCCAAGAAGAATACAAAGAGCTTCTAGAAAGAATTGCTTATTATCAATCAGTACTCGGGAATGAAGACCTTGTTAAAGAAATCATTCGCGCTGAATTAGAAGAGATTCTTAAAAATAATAAACACCTTGAAAGACGCTCTCGCATTGTACCAGCAGAGGGTGAGCTGGATATGGAAGATCTTATTGCCGATGAGCCTGTTATTATCACCATATCTCAAGATGATTATATCAAGCGTATGTCTGTAAACGTCTTCAGAGAGCAGCATAGAGGTGGCTCTGGTGTTATTGCTTTTGATAGTAAGAGAGAAAATGATGAGCTTAAAGATCTCTATTCTGCAACGACACATAATACCTTATTGATTGTAACGAATCTAGGACGGTGTCATTGGCTTAAAGTATGGCAGCTGCCAGATACAGGACGTAGATCTAAAGGTAAACCTCTTGTAGGGCTTCTGGGAGGCTTGCAAGAAGGGGAGAAAATCGCCACTATTTTGAATGTGAAGAGCTTCGATCATGAAGGCTATATTTTTATGACAACACGCAAAGGTATTGTCAAAAAGACCGAGCTTACAGCGTATAGCAACCAACGTCGTAAAGGCGTTAATGGTATTGTTATCGATGAGGGTGATGAGGTCATTGCAGCGCGTCTTGTAACACCTGGGGAGCAGATCATGCTCTTTACGAAGCAGGGGATGGCTGTGCGCTTTGATGAGACAGATGTGCGTTCTATGGGACGTGTTTCTAGAGGCGTTATGGGTATTAGACTCCGAGATGAACAAGATGCTGTTGTGGCAACAGAAGTGGTTAACACGGGCGATACTGTTCTTGTTGTTTGTGAAAATGGTTTTGGTAAACGTTCTCTAATTGATGATTACCGCCATACTAAACGAGGTTCCATGGGCGTTAAGTCTATTATCTTAAGTGAGCGTAATGGGCAGGTCTTAAGTGCTCTTACCGTTACGGATCAAGATAGTATTATCATGGTCTCTAAACATGGGCAAACTGTTCGTATACCCTCCTCTGAATTGCGCGTTCTCGGACGCAGCACACAGGGTGTGCGCTTAGCACGTATAGGGGATGATGATACACTCCTAGCTGTGCAAAAAGTGCCATCTGCTACAGAAGTAGTGGTAGATGAGGAACCGGTTCATGCAGAATAAAGGGTTTTTTATAACCCTCGAAGGGGGAGAGGGCGCGGGTAAAAGCACTCTTTTAGAAGGCCTTACCAGAGAGCTGCTTTCTAAAGGTTTTCCGGTTGTTAAAACACGTGAGCCGGGTGGGTCACCTATTGCAGAAAAGATTCGCCAAATTCTTTTGCATGGTGTGGGGATGGCTCCCAAAGCCGAGCTGCTTCTTTTTTTGGCAGCACGCGCTCAGCATCTTCAAGAAAAAGTGGTGCCTGCTTTAGAAGCCGGCTCTATTGTTATCTGTGACCGCTTTTCTGACTCTACGATCGCCTATCAATCTTTTGCGAGGGGACTTCCTTTGGAAGAGGTCGAAACGCTGGATGCAATAGCACGCAGTCATTTAAAACCACAGCTTACTCTACTTTTAGATATCGATCCGGAAGAGGCTTTTAAGAGAATTTCTTCTAAAGGACGGGATCGTTTAGAGAAAGAGAGTGTAGCCTTTCATAAGAAAGTGCGGGAAGGATTTCTCTTCTTAGCTAAACGTGATGAAGAACGTGTAATACTCTTAGATGCTAGAAGACCGACCCAAGAGGTTCTCGATAAAGCACTTCAGGCTGTATTAGAGGTAATATGATTCCAGCAGCTCTTATATGCGCCTCTTCTTCTGAAGCAAGGGCTTATGCAGAGACCGTATGGGGACATACTACACAAAACCACCCTGATTTTATGGTAGTCAAGCCGGAAGGAAAGACGGCTCAGCATAGCATGGACACCCTACGTGAAATCCGTGCTTTAAGCCAAATACCCCCCTATCAGCAAGCAAAGCGCTTTATTTTAATCGAGGATGCAGACCGCCTTGGCATTGTTGGCAGTAATGCCCTTCTTAAAGTTCTCGAAGAGCCTTTTGATCACACAAGCTTTCTTCTTGTGACAACACATGCCCTTCTTCCAACCCTTGCTTCTCGCTGCCAAAGGATGTCTCCAAAAGTAGAGGGTCCTCATAACCCAGAACTGGAAAAATATGTAGAGCGCCTCATGAGTGTACGTGGCTCTTTTATAGAATTAACACAAGAAATCAGCCTTGTTGAAGCCTTCTTAGATAGCCGTAAAAGCAGCGCTAAATTAAGTGCCAAAGAAAAAGAGCTCTACACTAGCGGGGTGCAAGAGAAAATACTTAAGGAATTAGAGGGCGTAGGCTCTTTAGATCAAAGAAAGCTTCGTGAAGAGCTCTCCTATTATCTTCTCAAAGCTTTTCGCTCTACCTCTTTGCCTCTTGATTTTATCGAAGAAAGGCTCCAAGAATTTTTAGTCAGAACAGAGCGCTTCATGTCACTCTCTGGTGCCCTGGAATCCTTTTTTCTCGAAATAGGCCATCTGCCACACTATAGTTTCTGAAAATATTTCTAGAACAGGTGCTTTTTAACACCCTTCTTTATGAAGGCGGGAGGTCCCTGTCCAGCCGAGCTTGCTGCGCAAGGTGGAGAAAAAGTCGGAGTTTTCTAGGCTGACAAGGCCGAAAGTGCTAGGAGCTAGGTTGACGGTGAGGAGTTCATGAGGAGGTAGCGTTATTGTTTCAATACCATCAAAGGTCACCTCAAGAGGTTCATAATTATTGAGGTATTCAAGAGTGATTTCTTCTGCGCTCGATAAGACAATAGGGCGGTTGGAGATGGTATGGGCCGCAATTGGTGTAAGAGCAAAAGCACTCATATCAGGTGTTAAAATAGGGCCGCCGGCCGCAAGGGAGTAGGCTGTAGATCCTGTAGGTGTTGCAATAATAAGACCATCCCCAGCGAAAGTATTGATATAGCGGCCACCTACATTAACGGCAATATCAATGAGATGTCTATTAGTGCCTCTATGTACAACCACATCATTGGCTGCATAAAATTTTTGGCCGTCAGGGCCTTTTGCTTGGAGCATGATCCGGCGATTGACAATATAAGAGCCTTGTAAAACAGCCGTGAGCGATTTTTCTAAGGTTTCTAGAGAAATTTCTGCTAAGAATCCAAGGCCACCTAAATTAATACCTAGAATAGGAGCATCTAAATATTTAGCCCTATGGATAAGCTGTAAAATAGTACCGTCACCACCAATTGTGCAGTAAAAATCAACTTTATCTGTGTAGCTTTCAAAATCAACTGTTTGCACATTCATTTTATGGAGAATGGCGCAGACTTGCTCGGCGATGATCGGAGCTGCTGATTTGACCCTATTTACAAAAAGGGAGACAATCACACAAAATCCTGTGTCATAGGATCACCTTTGTCATCCAAAACAAGCTCGTTGCTGCGGTTTTTAATAAGGGTTTCAATTCTCGATTCCGCCCCTGAAAGGGCTTTGTTGCAGAAAGAGATCAGCTTGTCAGCCTCTTCATAAAGAGCTAGTGATTGCTCCAAAGAAGCTTGAGGTTTAGCCATCTCTTCTAGAATCTTTTCAAGCCGGTTAGCGGCTATTTCATAGGTCAAATCATCTTTTTTCATATAAAGAAAATCCCTCAAAAAGCCTTATTTGTCAACCTTTCCTTAGACCTTTAAAAGACTTGAGAGCTCTTGTGACAGATTTATAGGACCCTCAGATGGAGAGTGCCATCGGCAAGCTCCGCCCTCATAGCCTCACCAGATACATGCTTTTTGGAGGAGAGGACCAGTTGATTCTCTGCGAAAAGAAGGCAATAGCCCCTCTTCAAGATATTTTTAGGATTCATGGCAATAAAGGAGCTCTTATATTTTTCTAGAAGCTGGCGTCTTTGAGAGAGCTGAAGGCGCATTTTTTGATCGAGGGTGAGGCTCACCTTCAGAAGTTCTTTCTGTTTCTGTTGAAGGCGCGTTTGAGGGCGTAATTGTTCAAGGAGAGCCGTTTTTTTCGAAAGCTGGAGTTTAGATAAGTAGAGCTTTGTGGTCATATTTTTAGTGAGCTCAAAAGCTGTTTCATCGAGTCTTTGAAAGTGTCTGGCTAGAAGAGCTTCTGGGCTTTGAATAAAGGGGTGTTTTAGCGTATGGGAAAGAGATCTTTTAAGAAGGCGAAGAAGTTGAATAACATGGGAGTCTAGCTGGCTGCTGATATTATGGAGTACTTGTAAGAGGCGAGAGCGTTCTTTAGTGATAATTTCAGCAGCAGCTGAGGGTGTCGGGGCCCGAAGGTCTGCTACAAGGTCACTGAGTGTAAAATCAGTTTCATGGCCGACTGCCGAAATAATCGGAATACGACTACGGTAAATGGCCTCAATGACAGGGGCCTCATTAAAAGCCCATAAGTCTTCGATAGAGCCTCCGCCGCGTCCTATAATCATCACATCACAAAGAGAGTAAGCATTCATCTGGTCGATCGCAGCAGCAATTTCTAAAGCCGCACCCTCTCCCTGTACTTTAACGGGATTAAGAATAAGGGAAAAACTACCGGCACGTCTTTTAAGAACTTGAATAATGTCATGAATGACAGCGCCTGTTTGACTGGTGATAACGCCCATTCTTTTAGGAAAAGGGGGGAGAGGCTTCTTGTGGGCCTGGTCAAAATAACCTTTGGAAGCATAAAATTTTTTGAGTTCTTCGAGTTTAGCGAGGAGGGCACCAAGGCCCTGGGGCTTCATTTCAAAGACGATAATCTGGTATTGCCCCCGCTGCTCATAAACACTTACCTGACCCTTCACAATAACGGAATCGCCTTCCTTCGGCATCACTTTGAGTCCGGCGGCTTTTGAGCGAAACATAACGGCTTGGATTTGAGCTGTATTATCTTTAAGAACAAAATAGCAGTGACCACTCGTATGGGCCTTAAAGTTACTAATTTCACCTTGAAGGGTCACATCGCTAAAAGATTCTTCAAGTAAATTTTTTAGAGAGGCCGTTAACTCACTGACAGTTTGCATGAAATAAGATTTCCTCTATAGTATAGGGTTATGAAGCGTATCATCGGCAATTGGAAAATGCATAAAACCGTACAAGAGACGGTTCATTTCTTGGAACATGTTCTTCAACGGCTCTCTCCTGAGGAAGTCTACTTGGCAGTGCCTTTTACGGCAATTAAAGAGGCGGCAGCTTTCGGCATTCATGTGGGTGCACAAAACGTAAGCCACGAGCCAGAAGGTCCCTTTACAGGGGAGATCTCAGGGCGTATGCTTAAAGATGTAGGTGCTGATTTTGTCCTCATCGGCCATTCAGAAAGGCGCCATATTTTCCAGGAAACAGACGACATGGTGCACTCCAAGCTGCTTAGAGCCCATCAAGTTGGCTTAAAACCTATTTTATGTGTAGGAGAAAGAGAGGGCGAAGATCGGGAAGCTGTTCTAAAAAGACAGCTAGAACACGCTTTAAAAAATTGCGATGAAGAGCTTGCCCTAAGGCTAACTATTGCCTACGAACCCGTCTGGGCTATTGGAACAGGTAAAACAGCTACTCCCGAAGAGGCCGCGAGGGCCCATGCTTTTTGTAGAAATATGATTGGATCTCTTTTTAATAAAGAGATAGCCGCCCAAATACCTCTTCTTTATGGGGGTTCTGTGAAAAGTGATAATATCGTAGCCCTTTTGCATCAGACTGAAATTCAAGGAGCTCTAGTGGGAGGAGCCTCTTTAGATCCTAAAGAATTTGTGAAGCTTGTCGAATTATCTAAGAGCGTGGTATAGTATCTGACATGGGTTTTTTCTTTTATTTTCTTCTTACTCTTTTTTTGATTGGATGTGCTCTTCTTTGCACATTTATTCTGATTCAAGAGAGCAAAACAATGGGTCTAGGCGCCTCTTTTGGTGGAGATGCTGGAAGTTCGCTTTTTGGAACATCGACTGCTGATATTGTTAAAAAAATCACCGCTTGGTTATCGGCCTTCTTCCTCATAGGAGCTGTTATACTTTCTCTCTGGACGGCACACTCTTTCCGCATAGAGATGGGCACTTCTTCGCAAGACGAAGCTATTACTGAGTAGTTCATGCTATCACTGCGTTATTTCGGCGATCCTATTCTACGTAAACGTGCTAAAGCTATAGAAAAGGTGGATGAAGAGACGCGCCAGATTGTCGCAGAGATGGCTAAGGTCATGAAACAACAGCGTGGCATTGGTCTGGCAGCACCTCAAGTAGGTCTTTCCATCCGCCTCTTTATTTCACGTATTGATAAAGAGACAAATGAGGGTGAAATTATTCCAGGTGAGCTCCTTGTTTTCATTAATCCACGACTATCTGAGCCAAGTATTCAAGAAGATGTGATGAAAGAGGGATGCCTCTCTATTCCGGGTATTCGTGAAGAAGTATGGCGTCCCGAAGAAATCACCGTAGAAGCCCTCGATATTAATGGAGAGCCTTTCAAAAAGCGCTTTTCGGGCCTGCAAGCACGCTGTATTATGCATGAAAACGACCATCTTAATGGTGCTCTTTTTATCGATCGCATCACCATTCGGGCTCGTACGCGCATTGAGCAGCCGCTCAGAGCTATCAAAAAGAAATACAAATAAGACTCTAAAAGAGCGCACAAGCTTCTCGTATTAAACGCTCTTAGCAAGCAGCTCTTAAAAAAGCGCTTTTTTATCCACCACCTCGTCCTGGGATAAGAGGCTGAGGTGCTGCTGGAATAGCTGGAACTCTTTCATACATACATAAAGTGGCATTTAAATTGGCATCTCGAATTAATTTTGCATAAGCAGCAGTGCCTGGTGCTACTGGCTGAATAGGAGCGCTATCATTTGCAAGAACTAGCCCGCCATCTGCTTGAACTGATAAATCTCGGTAGTGACCACCTTTAGCTGATCCTGTATGAAGGGTGAAAGATTTAGGACGGTAACGCACACCGTTGATGACGATATCTTGCATCACATTAATAACACCTGCATAACGGGTAGAGCCTGTTCTATCGGTGAATAAGCGTTTAAGATTAAAAGTCATGACTGGAGGCAAGTCTCCTGTTAAAGAAGCTTTCTGTTGACGAATCTCATTTTGTTTGGTCCTTTCATTACGGTATTCTACACTTGTTGGTTGAAAAGAAGCATTTAGCAGATCTTGTAAATTAAGGGCTCTGTCTGGAGTAGTTCGAGAAAATGGCAAGGACAAGGATGTCATAGGTAAAGGTGCTCCAAGAACAAAGTCTCCCCCGCCTTGAGGTGTCAGCGATTCTGTTAAATTAAACTGAGGAAAGCGTGTAATCTTCTCATTAAGAAATCCGAATAGTTCATCTGGATCCCCCTGTTCTTCTGGGGAATACGCATATCCATTTAAGCGTAGGAGCAAATAAAAGAGCTGGAGATCCGTAAGTGTGGGGGTTGTTCCTTCTCGGACCTTAGAGATAATACCGCGTAACTGTAGTCGAAGATTATCAGCCAGGGGATTTTCTACAGGAGTATCTAAAGCTTGGTTAAAGTGACCGGAAGAGGCTATAAGCTGGAGTGTTGAATTAAGGTAGCAAGTGTTTGATAAGTTTATAAGCCCTGATTTATTGCCAGGTTCACGGTCAATAGGGGGGTTATTGTTTATGATAAGAGGAGTAATAAATGGCAGAAAGTCCGCGAGGGCTTTTGGATCAAAATCATCTGGAATAGGACTGTTAGCGCCAGAAATATTTTTTAAATCTTGAAGTAGGCTCGAAATAGGGCGATTTGCAGAAGCGTTACCAAATAAAGCACTCAAAATATTATAAATAAGATGGGCGATAGCGCTGAAAAAGCTACTCAAGAAGTTACTGTTTTTTAGAGGAGGAGTAGAAGGGGTTTCTCTACTTTGTTTAACGGGAATAGCTCTTGATAAGGACTCCGTGTAGGCCTTATCAAGAGCTGCTTTCACGGATGAAAGTAAGGAGCTAGAAGGGGCTTTCAGAAGTAAGGGCGTTTTTTCTGAAGCAGCCGGAGAGTTGCTAGGAGATGCTTTTGTTAATAGGTCAGATAAATTCTTGCCAGTGAGTTTATCTAGCTTGTTATCAATGATATTTTGTACAGTTTTAAGCTCATTTTCATTGAGTTTTCCCAGATGAGCCTCTTTTCCAGCTAGATCCTGTATAAACGTTATCCGCTCTTTTGGTGAAATATTTGTCCGCTCTTTTGGTGAAATAACGGTAGTGATAACCGGCTTTATGGGAGATCTTCTGGAGGCCGCAGCCGAAATGCCCACGCTTGAGGCGGCAGACGAAGCTCTCAGTAGACCAGCGACTGCTTTATCGAGAGCTTGAGAAACCCGGGCTAGTAATTTTTTGTTTGCCGAATGAGAAGATGGAGAATCTGAGGTTAAAGTTGATACTTTGTCTAGAAGCGATTGCGCAGCCTGGGTGGTAACTCCTTTTAGGTTATTCATTGCGAGCTGTTCTATAAGTTTAAGATCATCCGTATTTAGTTTGTCCAGATGTTTACTCTGTGCAGATGTCTGA
>CAIMEJ010000038.1 GCA_903839985.1 uncultured bacterium
AGCTATCTCTTGTTCGAAAGGATTCATAATAGAAACTTCTTGGGATTGGGCTGGTATAGGTGAAAGAACAGGTTTATCATTTAGTAAATAAGCAACAGAAAAAAGAGTAAAAAGGACAAGTAATAAGCAGAAAAGGGAAATAGGACGAAATAGAGGCTCCATAAGGTGGAAGAGTATATCTCTCCTGAAAGATTGGAAGCAATAGCTTGGCTAAATCAAAATATTTCATTGATAGTTAAAAGAAATAAACTTAGGATGAAATTAATAGCAAAAGAGAGGAAATAGCCATGACCATTCCGGAAAAACATTCTCCGTTAAGTGATATCAAAGAACAGGCCTCCAAAAATCCTAAAGGCGCAGCGCTAGGGATATTGGCACTCTTAGGTCTTCTGCTATCTTATTATTGGTTTGGTGGTCTAGTGGTAGGTATTGCTGCAGGGTTTTTTCTTCCAGGAACAATTAAAGATATTCTGACGAAAGCAGAGGATTTTTATAAGACAACCGATAAGGTTACTCTTTTTATTGCAGCTGTAACGCTTGTCTTTTTTGTTTTCCATACCTTTTGGTTTGTAGTGGGCGCTGTTATTCCGCTTACCATCAAGTTAATTTTTCCAAAAGCACAAGCCTAAGAAGCTCCTCCGGAGAGTTAATACGCAAGTTCACACTAAGCTCCTCCGCTTTTTTGAGGAGCTTGCCCATTTGAGGGCCTGGAGCAATACCATTATTTTGTAAGTAGGCGGCATTTATTATAGGTCGCTTCTCTATCAATCTTTGAATATCTTCTTTGAGTATCAGGGTCATATGGTGACGTTCTCTCAGCCAGGAGCTCTCTTTTTGCCAGAAATCAGACCAAATAGTGGCGTAGAAGAGATCTTTATCAAGGGATAAATAAAGAGCCCATTCATAGAGAGTTTTAGGTGTTCGGCGTGCTTTGTCGAGTAGGAGTAAATGATTAAAAGAGGCATGGCTACATTTAAAGAAAGTAGCGAGATCCTGCCATTTTTCGAGGCTTTCCTCGGGAAAAAGAAGGGCTAGAACTATAATAAGAGGAGCTTGAGGGGGGAAATCTTTAATGGCCTCCTGCTTTATTCCGGGAAAAATAACCTGGAGAAGACCCAGATCGAAAAGAGCGTTAAAAGAGGCCTGTTTGGGCATCATTTTATCGAGCTCTTGCCATACGCGTTCTACAGATACAGAAGGAAAGAGAAGGTGGCTTGTGGCCTTAATAGCTGCATAGGTTGTCTCTTCAATTTTTAAATCGAATCTCTTGGCAAAACGCACAGCACGGAGCATACGTAAGCGATCTTCAGCAAAGCGTTCGATAGGGGATCCTATAGATCTAAGTATTTTGCTAGCAAGGTCTTTAGAACCGCCTACAAAATCATAAAGGGTCTTTGTAAGAGGGTCGTAAAAGAGGCCATTAATAGTAAAATCGCGTCTTTTGGCATCTTCTTCGGGTGTGCCTCTTTCTATAAAATCGGGCTTACGACCATCGCTATAGGAACCATCCTTACGGAAAGTAGCCACTTCTATTTTATCGGCTTTTTTCATAACGATAACAACGCCGAAATGAGCGCCCACAGTCACTGTTCTTTCAAAAAGAGCGATGACTTCTTCCACCCTAGCGCTAGTGGCTACATCGTAGTCTTCGGAAGGCAGCCCCAGAAGCATGTCTCTAACAGACCCGCCTGCTAAATAGGCTATATGACCTTTGCTCTGCAGATGTTTGATGACCTCAATGGCCGATTGACTGTTCATTCTCTAGACTTTATACTGTTGGGCCTATGATTTCCTATTCTTATTATGCAGTCACTGCTGAGGGCAAAAAGGTCAAAGGCTCTTGCACTGTTGAGAGCTCTCAGCTCCTCAAAAAGAGGCTGCGTAATCAAGGTCTTATTTTAACAAGTTACAAGAAAAAAGAAACGGTATCTCTTAAAAAAAACTTGCCGAAGAAGGAAAAGCTCCCTTTTGTCTTAAGTTTAAGTCAGCTTCTTTCGGCAGGGCTGCCTCTTGTAGAGAGCCTGGAGCTACTGAAAAATCAGCAGCAATCGGGCAGTATGAAAGAAGCTATTAACGCCTGTGTAGGTCAATTAAAAGAGGGAAGCTCTTTTTCGGATTCTTTGGAGGGTTATCGTGATTTTTTTGACGAACGCTTTATTGCCATGATAGAATCAGGGGAGCAGAGCGGCGATTTGGGCCAGGCCGTTGCCTCTTTATTAAAGACCTTAGAAAAAGAAGAGGCTAAAAAAAAGAAACTTTTCTCTCTCTTCTTTTATCCAGGGCTACTCTTAAGCTTCTCCCTAGTTGTTATTCTAGTTGTTTTTTTGGTTATAATACCTTCCCTTGAAGAGCTCTTTGGCCAAAATATGAAGGCGGGGTTTTCGGGTCTTATTTTTCAAACCAGCCGTTTTATGCGTAGCTCTCTCTCTTTTGTAGTCCCTTTTTTATTCTTGAGTGGAGCCTTTTTATTCATTAAGCGGAAAACCATTCGCATTTTGCTTGAAAGAGGGGCTTTTAAGATTCCCCTCATGCGCACTTTAATTGTAGATAATAGTTTAGCAGAGCTCTGCTTGACACTTTCCTTACTTTTAAAGGGGGGTGTGCCTTTATTAGAGAGCCTGATCTTGTGTGAAAAGCGCAGCTCTATTTTGTGGCAAAAAAAACTTTTGAGTGGCGCTATTACGGCCATTCAAGAGGGCCGAAGCTTGAGCGCCAGCCTAGAAAATACACCTCACCTGCCTCCTTTATTTGCTAAAATGATAGCAGCAGGTGAAGATACCGGTTCCTTACAAGAAGTGGCGCTAAAGCTTGCTAACTATTTTGAAGAAACTTCACAGAAACGACTGGAAACTATCATGACAGTTGCCCAGCCTCTTATTTTAATTATAATGGGAGCTCTTATTGCAAGTATTATGCTTGCAGTTCTTCTCCCTCTTTCAGACCCTCAATTTATGCTACAAGGTTAATATGAAAAAAAAGCGTTCCGTTACTTTAATTGAACTTTTGATTGTTATTTTGCTGATAGGTGTTATAGGAGGAGCCTTGGCTTTTAATATGAAAGGCAGTTTGGATAAGGGTAAGGTTTTTAAAACAGAAGAGGGTATTCGCAGCATTAAGGATATACTTGAGCTAGAAATGGCTACTACGGGTAAGTCTTTGGCAGATGTTACAGAGGCAGATGCATGGAAGAGCATAGTATTAGCATCA
>CAIMEJ010000039.1 GCA_903839985.1 uncultured bacterium
GACAGTCTCTTCTAAATTAGGTGGACCAACACGAATAGGTTGAAATCGTCTTTCTAATGCAGGATCTTTTTCAATATAACGTCTATATTCATCAATTGTTGTAGCACCAATACATTGAATCTCTCCGCGAGAAAGTGCTGGCTTTAGAATATTAGAGGCATCAATAGCCCCTTCAGCAGCTCCTGCACCTACAATTGTATGCATCTCATCGATAAAAAGAAGAATATTGCCATGTTTTTTTACTTCATCCATAACCGCTTTAATACGCTCTTCAAATTGCCCACGGTATTTTGTACCAGCAATCATAAGGGCCAAGTCAAGGGCTATGAGCTTTTTCTTGCGTAAATTTTCAGGCACTTCCCCCTTCACAATAGATTGAGCAAGACCTTCTACAATAGCTGTTTTACCAACACCTGCTTCACCAATAAGTACCGGATTATTTTTACGGCGACGGCAAAGGATCAAAATAAGACGCTCTACCTCTGTTTTACGGCCAATTACAGGGTCCATTTTACCCTCACGCGCCAGCTCCGTTAGATCATAGCCGTAGGCCTTGAGCGCAGGCATCTTTTCACCGTGATGACCCGTTTTATCATGCAGAGAGCCCTTAGAGCCAGCACCCGATAAGGCACCAGGTGGAAGCGCCGGCCCACCAAGAGGAGGTAGCTGTAAATTAAAACCCTCTAACTCTTTCAGAACTTCTTTACGTACTTCTTTTAAATTCACGCTTAAATTTTCTAAGACCTGAACTGCAACACCATCAGATTGACGTAAAAGTCCGAGCAAAAGGTGTTCTGTCCCTACATAGTTATGGCTTAAGGCTGAAGCCTCTTCATTAGCCAGCTCAAAAACTTTCTTGACCCTTCCGGTTAAGCTGGGCTCTTCAAATACTTGGAGTTCGGGACCAAAACCAACAAGCCTCTCTACTTCTGCGCGTACAATTTCATAATCAAGGTTTAAATTACGAAGGACATTGACAGCAACACCTTGGCCGAGCTTTAAAAGACCTAGCAGCACATGTTCTGTCCCTAAGTAATTATGGTTCAGACGCTGAGCTTCTTTTTTAGCAAGCTTAATGACCTGTTTTGCACGATTAGTAAACTTATCAAACATAACTTATTTCCCTTAAGAACATACTTATTTTGTAGCGTAATCAGATGGGCGATATGACGCAACTGGAAAACCTGTTATCATTATGCCATGCTGAAAATTATCGAAACAAGAGACTCTCTCTTTTCCCAAGAAATTATGGAAAAAGATGCCTCCCTTATAGGAGCTCCAGACACTTTTTTGCATCTTTATACATGGCCCAAGCCGACTCTTTCCTACGGCTGTCTTGTAAATCCTGAGGATTTTTTATATATGGATAAATTAGGAGAGCTATCTCTGGCCAAGAGACCAACGGGTGGTGGGCTTATTTTTCACCTCACCGACTTAGCTTTTTCTTTTTTAATGCCTAGCTCCAGCCCGCACTTCTCCCATCAGACGGAAGAGAACTATCTATTTGTAAATCAGATAGTTGCAAAATCTCTTTCCCCTTATATTCCCTCTTATTCTTTTTTAACAGAAGAGGCTCCTGGTGCCTCACGCTTTTGCATGGCTAAAGCAACTAAATATGACATTTTAGTCGATGGAGGCAAACTTGTTGGTGCCGCCCAAAGACGCACTAAGAAGGGACTACTTCACCAAGGTAGCATCTCTTTATGTACTCCTCCTCAAGAACTCCTGCAAAGCGTGCTGCGAGAGTCTGTATATACAGATATGCAAAAAACAAGCCGCTATCTTTTCAAAGAAATGTTAAGCCCTTCAGAACTTTTGGAAAAACGCCTAGAGATCGAAGAAGCCCTACGCCACGCTTTTTCTGCGGCTATAATCTAAGAAACTCTCTTTGCAAGTAGATTTCGAAGAGATCCCTTTTCTAAAAATCTTCTGAGAAACTCTCTTTTCGAGCAGCTCTAGTGGCGCATTTGCTCTTCTGCCGATTTAATAAGTTCAAGGAGACGTTCTTTTGAGGGCTTCTGAGCCATCTCCAAAGGAAATCCTGGCTGGGTGCAAAGATGGGCAATTTTTGCAAGCAAGTGCAGATGATTCTTATCATTAGAAGCAAAAAGAAAGAAAAGGGTATGAACTTTCTCTCCATCCAGAGAGTCCCATTCAAGGGGCTTTTCCGGAAAGACGACTGTTACGACATCTGAAGCACCTTTCAAGATGTAATCACGTGTATGTGGAATGGCAAAACCATGACCCAGTGATGTCGACATCATTTTTTCTCTATCGAGAAGAAGGTCTGCAACAACATCTGCATCCCATTTTAGACGGGGTTCAAGGGCTGTAGTTGCCCCGCGAATAATGGCTTCTTTAGAAGATCCTGCAATCGAGCTGTAGACACCTCCATGATGAATGGCTCGGTAGAGACTAAATTGCTGAATACCCTTCACGCCTTCTTCAGGAAGGTTCTGTTTGTCTTTAATACGGAATTGCTCGATATGGTGTCTCATGACCCAGTCTTCAATTTCTACTCTGCTAAAACGGTATTGTCGATTTAAACGATAAGAGGGTATTTGCCCCTCTACAATCCAGTGACGAATCGTTGTTTCTGAAACGCTTAAAAGTTCTGCAACATCTTTTACTTCAAGATCCATTAAATTCCCTCAGCCAATAAATCTACTATCTCTTGTGCTTCTGTAACCTGCAAGATTTTTTTTCGACGTTCTTCTGCTTTGAGTGCTAAGGTGAGCCTTGATAAAATTTGTAAATAATCACCAGGCCTATTAGCCGGACCTCCAATCATGACAACAAGTCTTACAGCAGCCCCATCGAGAGCACCCCAATCAACGCCTTTTTTTAAAACGGCTATAGCAATAAAAAAATCTGAAAGTATAGAGGCTTTTGCATGAGGGACAGCAACGCCCATACCAAGTCCTGTAGAAACAAGCTCTTCACGCTCTCTCACAGCTTTTAAAAAAATTTCTTTTCCCTTGTTATCAAAGAGTGGCTCCAGAGAATCGATTATTTTAGCAATAGTCTCTTCTTTTGTGGCAGCCTCCAAGAAAAAAACATAACGGGGGTCAAGATATTCTTTTACCATAGATTCTTAATTTAGTCCTGAATGACCAAAGCCGCCTGCACCACGCGAAGATGAGCTAAGATTTTCTTTCACTATAAACTTTGCCTGGTAACAAGGTGCTACTACCATCTGTGCAATACGCATTTCAGGTTCAATTGTAAAGGGCTCTTTGCCATGATTGATGAGTATCACTTTGATCTCACCTCTATAATCTGCATCAATTGTGCCAGGTGTATTAAGTACAGTAATCTGCTGTTTTAAAGCAAGTCCACTGCGCGGTCTAATTTGCACTTCAAAGCCCGCAGGGATCTCTAATTTAATACCTGTAGGCACTAATGCAGTCTCCCCTGGTAGAAGAATCAGGTCCTCTTTTAAGTAGGCTCTCAGATCCGCACCAGCAGCCCCTGAAGAAGCGTAATGAGGAGATCTAGCCCCTTCATCTAACATCATGCCAATTAACACATCATTCATAGCCCAGACCCTTCTAAAGAACTCGTATTATTTGTCAGATAGCGAATAATCATAGCAAGCCTCTCTTTTAACTCATGCCTCACAACGATACAGTCTATCATCCCATGCTCTAGTAAAAATTCACTGCGCTGGGCTCCTGGTGGCAATTTCATACCCGTTGTTTGCTCAATAACACGTGGTCCTGCAAAACAAATCAAGGCATCAGGCTCAGCAACTATTACATCTCCTAAAGAGGCAAAAGAGGCTGTAACCCCACCTGTTGTAGGATTTGTTAAAACAGGGATATAGGGAAGTCCTGCATCACCTAGTTTGGCAAGAGCCGCAGATGTTTTAGCCATCTGCATGAGGGATAAAACAGATTCTTGCATACGAGCGCCCCCAGAGGAACATACGATAATAACCGGAAGGCGCTCTTTAATTGCATGCTCGATAAGACGTGTAATACGCTCCCCTACAACGGAGCCCATCGAGCCCCCCATGAAATTAAAATCCATCACACCAAAAGTAATAGGAAGGCCTTTTAAAAGACCTGTACCTACAATCATTGCATCATCACGGCCCGACTTTTCTTGAGCATCTTGCAATCTTTTAGTATAAGGCTCGCTATCTACGAAGGAGAGTGTATCCTGCGGCTTAACATCTGTAAAAAGCTCTTCAAAAGTATCGTCGTCTATAAGGCTTTTAATGCGATCTAGTGCTGACAACCTGTAGTGAAAGTTGCATTTAGGACAGCAATTAAGATTATTTTCTAATTCCTTAGCGTGTACGAGCTCATGGCAATGTGTGCACTTAAGCCAACCGCTAAAACTGTCTTTTTTAGTAGTCTGCACCTTGATTTTTGGTTTTGCACGAGAAAAAAGACCCATACCTCAGCTCCTATTTACAGCTACATGAGGAACATGTAGCGCGTGCTGCGTTATAACGAGCTGCTACATTAGACCAATTAATAATGCCCCAAATAGCTTTTACATATTCTGCACGCACATTTTTGTACTGAAGATAATAGGCATGCTCCCAGACATCAACACCTAAAAGGGGGATGAGGCCCTGGGTGCTCAGTGGGTCCTGATTGGCTGTCGTGGCAATAACAAGCTTCCCTGTTATTTTATTAAAGCCCAGAAAAGCCCATCCTGAACCTTGGATGCCTACAGCTGCTGCACTAAAACGATCTATAAAGTTATCAAAAAAACCAAACTGCTCTTCTAAATGATGCATAAGATCGCCTGTTGGCTCACCTCCACCACCTTGATCTTGAGGAGCTAAATTAGTCCAAAAAAGAGAATGGTTAACGTGGCCTCCCCCATTAAAACGAATGGCTGGCTCTAAGGCAATCATCGCCTGCAAATCATTTTTCTCTTCGGCTTTTTTATAACTTTCTAAGGCCGCATTAAGATTATTTACATAGGCCTGATGATGTTTTGTGTGATGTAATCGCATGATTTCAGCACTAATGACTGGCTCTAAAGCTTCATAAGAATAGGCTAAATTAGGGAGTTGGTATGACATAGTAATGCTTCCTTTGTTATAGGTCCAAGAGCTCTTAAAATTTTACCCTCAGGTAATTTTTTAAAAACTTGCATAAAAGCCTCTACTGTTGAAGGACTAGTGAAAAAAAATTCATCAAATTCCTCCAGAGCGAAAGGCGGCTTTACGTAAGAGCCCAGACTATCATATATGGGCAAAGCACAAAAGTCGAACCTTTCTCGCACAAGGTAATTTTTAATATTAACCCTCGCCTTTAAAGAATGCAAATAGAGGATCTTTTCTTTTCGAAATAACGGCAATAAATCAATAACCCCTTCAGCTTGATATTCTTTGGCAATATGGGGACAAATACCCCTGTCTTGAAAGATCTTTGCCGTATAAGGCCCTACACAAATAATCTTTAAGTGTTTTACATCCAGGCTTTTAGATACTATCCACTTAGCCGTGGTCTGACTTGTCACAAGTAACACTGTAAATGACATCCAATTATCTTGTAGCTCTTTCGAAAGAGGAAATGGCTCGATTTTCAGTAACGGAAAATGTGTTAAATAATTTCTTTTAGGATGATTTTGGGGATCAAGCCCAAGATACACTGTTTTTTTACGTACATCCAAAGGTTCAAATAATTGCGCCATTTCACGATCATCTGCTCGTGCAAGAATGGCCAATTGACCTTGTAAGGGCGCTGTTTCTCCCTCTAAAGCTTTTCGGCTCCTTGTAATGTTAAGGCGTAAAAGAGCAGCTTCTGGTACTACTAGACCATCTAAGACACCTCTATCTACAAGAGCTAAACGCTCTTCTATAGTACCTCTTACCTGGACGAAAAGAGCTCCTTTTACCATCGCTTCGCGTCTTTCTGAGGAAACTCCAATACGTGCACCGGGAAAAAAATTTCCAACTAACATATCCCGAGGGTCTTTTCCCGCTGTAATAGCCACAAGAGAGAGTCCTTCAGGCAGAGGTTCTGGCAAATCTTTAGCAGAATGAATTGCTATACGAATATCTTTTCGTAGCAAGGCGGCGTCAATTTCTTTGGTAAAAAAATCTGTTTTACCCATTTCTTTTAAGCTGGTTTTGCGATCAAGATCTCCGATAGTCTCTATCCAGACGGGATCGAATGCTATCTCGTTATGAAAATAACGGATTTCTTCTAAAACCTCTGCTACTTGCGCTCTTGCGAGCAAAGAGCTTCTTGATCCAACTTTAAGGCAGGAGAACATC
The DNA here is from genome assembly GCA_903839985.1 of uncultured bacterium. Lineage (GTDB taxonomy): Bacteria > Chlamydiota > Chlamydiia > Chlamydiales > VFKH01 > VFKH01. Next base: position 6,245 of record CAIMEJ010000039.1, read on the forward strand.
GATGGCTTCTTCCACAAAATCAATGCCCTTAATACGAATTTTACTGGTGATACTCTCCGGTAAACCCTGGCAATTCTTCCGAGGCATCAAACAACATGCAAAGCCTAGCAAAATAGCTTCTTTAAGCCGTGCCTCTATTTGTGTTACGCTACGTACTTCTCCCCCCAGGCCTACCTCTCCTACAACTACCACATCCGGATGAATAGAACGATTTGTGAGGGAGGAAGCAATAGCCAATAAAACTCCTAAATCAATAGACGGCTCACTGATTTTTAAGCCCCCTGCAACAGAAACAAAGACATCTTTTTGATGGAGAGGATAATTGAGCCGCTTTTCTAAGACGGCTAATAATAAAGCGAGCCGATTTTGATCCACTCCCGTTGAACGCCTAGACGGAGAAGGGAAGACGGTCTGGCTGACAAGCGCTTGCACTTCAATCAGAATAGGTCTTGTGCCCTCAACTGTCGGGATAATAACCGAGCCTGGATTGTTTTTAAGCCTTTCACTCAAAAAAAGCTCTGAAGGGCTCCTCACCTCTTCTAACCCTTGCTGCTTCATCTGAAAAACGACAATTTCATCTGTTGATCCAAAACGATTTTTAACAGCGCGCATAAGACGGACCTGATTGTGCCTATCCCCTTCGAAATAAAGAACTGTATCCACTAAGTGCTCAAGGACTCGTGGACCTGCAATCTCTCCTGACTTAGTAACATGCCCCACCAGAAACGTGCTAATTCCAAATCCTTTAGCCATATGCATAAATTCCGAGGCGCATTCGCGCACCTGTGTAACGGATCCAGGAGCAGAGCTTACCTCCGGCTTATATACAATTTGAATAGAATCGATAACGACAAGAGAGGGCTTAACCTCTTCGATTACCGCCCTAATAGAGGCCACATTTGTTTCGCTATAAATAAGCAGATTAGCACTTTTAGCCCCCAGGCGCTGGGCTCTAAGAGAGGTTTGCATCTGAGACTCTTCCCCAGACACATAAAGCACTCTGGCCCCTTGGGTAGCCATAGCCTCGCAAATTTGCATCAAAATCGTTGACTTACCAATGCCCGGCTCGCCCCCTACCAAGGTTAGTGAGCCGGGGACTATACCACCACCCATCAAGCGATCAAACTCGCTCATATGGGTTGTCATCCGAGGGATTTCATCACAATTAACTTCTGGAAGCGGAATGGGGCGATTCGTAGAAAGAGAGAAGGTGCGCACCTTTTCTCGGATAATAACCTCTTCCTGTAGGCTATTCCACTCACTGCAGCCAGGACACTGCCCTCCCCATTTGGGTTGCTGATGCCCACAACTATGACATGCCCAGATAAGTTTTTCTTTAGCCATGATGTAGTTTTTCAAGAGCCTGTTTAGCAGCGTTTTGTTGAGCTTCTTTCTTAGAAGAGCCCTGTCCTTTTCCTTTTTCCCCACCTTGCACGATCACTGTGACCTCGAAGCGCTTGCTATGATCAGGGCCGCTTTCAGAGGCTACCTTATAAAGGGGCATTTCTTGATAGTTTTTCTGACAATAATCTTGTAACTCTGCCTTCCAATTGCCCTGAGGTTCTCGAATGAGAGAGGCTAACTCTTCGGAAAAATGGGCAAAGAAAAAGTGACTGGAGGCTTCAAGACCTCCATCTAAGTAAATAGCGCCCATAAGAGCCTCAAAAAGATCGGCCATGATAGAGCCTCGCCCTCTACTACCATTGCGACGCTCTCCCTTGCCCAGCATTAAATATTCCAAGAGACCAAGCTTTTCTGCAAAAAGAATGCAGGAAGAACCCTCTACAATTTTTGAACGCAGAGCTGAAAGAATCCCTTCGGCTGTTTTGGGCAGTTCCGTATAGAGATAGCCAGCGATAATCATGCCTAAAACAGAGTCTCCTAAAAACTCTAATCGTTCATTATGCTCCTGGACAAGGCTCTTATTTTCATTGGCAAAAGAGGGGTGAGTAAAAGCCATTAAAAGTAACTTTCTGTCCTTAAAATGGTATCCTATCCTCTTTTCTAGGGAGGGAACTTCTTTGAAAAAGTGATCAGGCGATGGAATCATTAGCTTTTATTTAAAGAGAGTGAAGCGTTATCATAAAAGCCCTAAATTTAAAAAGATACTTTTCTTATGCGCTGGGTTATCTCCCATTCACAAAAATATAGCTTTCAAGAGAATGGTTACGAAATCTTTACCGATTTTTTCCCCTCTTTTACTCTAGAATGTCCTGCAGGGCGTGATTTGTCACGTGCAAATCCAGACATCCGTAAGCTCACCCATAATAAAGACTTAGCAGCTATAGCCGCCGACCTTTTAGGCAAACAATCTCTACGCTTTGCCTTTGATCAAAAAGGTCTGGCCTTTTTTAAGAATTCCTTTCTGGAGAGTTTCTCTATCCAAGGTCTTTCTGGTGGTGTTATTATCACGGGCGATGGAGCAGCTCTTTTCTTTCATCCGGATGCTCCTTTACCTGAGCTTCTATCCACAGAACCATTTGCAGCTTTTCGCTCAGGTCTTCTGATTGGGTATTGCCAAAAACCTCTCTATATCCACAATCCTCTCGACCCTTATAACGCTCTGCTAAAAAATCTTGGTTATAACTTTGGAGATAGCCTTAAGGAATCCACCCATCCCACACTGATTCGTCTTTAGCCTCTAAAATAGAGGTTGATGAACGAGAATGTGGGCTTATCTTCCTGGTAGTTAATATATTGTGATATCAGTAGATGCGCCAGTGCCTAACAAGGGTCTCGTACTGGCCACTCTTTTCGATTTCCTGAAGTCCCTTGTTAAAATCCTCTATAAGCATTTCATTATCGGCCAAGGTAACAAGGCAAAGAGCCTCTTCTGTTAGGGGCATTCCCACGATCTTAAGCTGGTCTTTATAGATATCATGAACATAACTTTCTGCAATTAATACCGGCATAGTAACAGCTTCATAGGCTCCAAGCAGGAGGTTTTCTAAAACAAGCCCTGGACGATCATAAGACATCATTACAATACGAGGGACTTTTGCCCCTATTATCCCCATAGCACTAGAACCTCTTTGGACCGCGATAGTTTTACCATTAAGATCTCCTAAATCCTTGATAGAGGAATTTATAGGAACCACAAGAACTGGACCGATACGCAAATAGGGCTCAGAAAAAAGATATATCCCTTCATAATTTAAACTAGGTGCCAAGGAAGTCAAAATAGCATCTAGGCTACCCTCCTTTAAACCCCACTCCAAAAATTCAGGGCCTGTATCTAACAGCTCTGGCTGAAAATTTTCTTTATTCCCTATTATTTGTAGAAGCTCTCCGGAAAACCCTCTGATAGCAGGCTCCCTACCCATAAAGTTTTGAGGGCTCCACGAGGGATCAACCCCTATACGATAGACAGGACCCTCATCGGAAGAAGAGCATCCCATAAGAAAAATAAGGGCTAAAGAGAAAATATATTTCCACATAGGGTCTTTTTACCATTTAGCTAATTTTCGGCATAGCTCAAAGCCCGGCTGATACAGGCATTAACACCTACTGGAGGCACTGCATCTAAACCGAGTGTATATTGAGGAATCGCCTCTTTGGCCAAAAAATAATCAATCAAAACAGGACTCTCTTGGATGCCTAAAATCTCCTGACTAGCTCTGAGCGCAACATCCCTAGCTGCTTCTAGATCCATGGGCTTCATCATAAAAGAAAAAAGACGCCCTTCTTCTTGAAAAAGACACCCTTTTAAGGCAAGCCCTAGATGAGAGGGTACGAGAAATCCAAAGCCTGGAAACTTCTCATGGCGCTTGTTGTACCCCAAAGTAACGACTGCCATGCTTAAATAAGCTACATCTGTTTTAGCTGTAGAAATAACTCTTCTAGCCTCAGGAGGCTCTAGGCAGTTAAGCTTGATACGCCCCTCTAAAACTTCCGCTAATCGATCTGTTAGAGTTTGCATGCCCTCTTTAAAA
>CAIMEJ010000040.1 GCA_903839985.1 uncultured bacterium
ATAAAAGCCTTGAAGAAAAGCTCAGTGATGCTTTCTTCTTTTATCTGGAAAAACTCAATGCTGATAAGCCTATTCCAGAATAGATCCCTAAAAAGAGCGTTGCTGCCAACTGCGTACGAGCTGCTCGATGATCTGCATAACCATTTGATCGCAACTTTGACTGCTTTGACGCATTTTTTCAACGCTTTCTTGCAGACGTTTTGCCGCTTCGTAGTGGGCCTCGCTTTTTCCAACCGAGGCGCTTTGTAGGGAAGCTCCACCTTGAGAGATGCCCGAAGAGAGATCACCCATAGCATAGGCGCCTTTAGAAAGAGGTTCTAACCAGGTAATAGCAGGAAGAGCTGTAGAGGCACCAAGAACTGCAGCAGAGCCTACTTTAAGCACACCAGCAACAACACCCCCTACAAGAGTCCATAGAGCTTGAGAGGAGCGCTCTTTTTCAGTCTGACCGGCTATTTGCATAATTTGTTTTTCTGCAACGTCTCTAATCCATGCAGAATCAGAGCGCGCTTGTTGCTTATACATTTTATAGGATTCGATCAGTATGGCCATTTGAAGGGCTGCTATATTAGCGGTAGTTATTGTCATATTTATCCACCTGCGGCTTGTTGGTTTTGCTGGAATAAGATTTGTATACGCTTAGCTTTTGAGTCAAGATGCGTAGCTAAAGGGGAGAGATCCTGGCCACTTAGCGCATCTTCTGCCTGCTCTTTAAGACATTGCATACGGCGATCTCTGCTTTCAATTTTCGCTTGCAGAAGGCCTACACTTGCGGAGGCTTTGACCTTACGTGATTCGCTGGTTCCTTGACCAATTGCCGCAATTCCCTCAGCTCCAGCTGAAAAGCCTTTAACACCGCCCATCAGGGCTTTGGTGGCAATATTTGTAATATAGGCTGTGCTAATAAGGGCTGTTGCCATACTGAGTACGATACTTGAAATAGTTAATCCAAGGTCAATTTGTGCTAGCAGCTGTTCGGTTTTTTTAGGGTCGCCCGAAGAGGCTTTTTCAGCGATTAATTGGGTTATACCTGTTTCTTGACATATCTGAGAACTAAGTGTTAAGGCTCCTGTAATAATGAGCGCGCTACCAGCTATTGCACCAGCTCCGGTTCCTACTAAAGCCGCACCTGCGATAAGAGAGAAAGCTCCTGTAAGATACTGAAGCATCTGAGAAAAAAAAGACCATCCATTAAGCTCTTTTGCGTGGAGGGCCACCTCTTTAAGCTTTTCTATTTGTAAAGCACGCCATTCTTTACGCTCTGCACTTGTATGCTTCATTTCTGTACTGCGATCTTTAAGAGCAGAAAGTGCCAGACAATCATCTTCTGCAGCTAAATGCCTTATAAGGGTATCTAAAGAGACTCTGTTCGAAGAAATGTTATCCAGCATAAACACGTTTTCCTTTGCGATAAAAGAGATCTTTTAGATCCATAATTTTTTCTAGCCAAGGCGTATACGTTGCATTAAGTGTAGCGCGTGCATAAGCCAATTCTACAGCCTTAGAAAACTCTAATTCATTGCCTTGTTGGAGGAAAATTTGTGCCGCATGAAAATGAGGTGAGGGATCTTCTGCATCCAACAGAGCCACTATTGCATAGCAGGAAAGAGCTTTTATATAGTTTTTGCTCTGGTGCAAGCTGCTAGCCATTCCCATCCAATAATCAAAGGATAAAGGCTCCATTAAAACAAGCTTGGCAAAAAGCCCTAGGGATTCTTCTGACGAACCCTCTCTATAAGAGCTAACTGCTCTATCATATAAAAAAACTTCGCTGCTGCGTGGTTCAAGGGTAACGCTTGTAAGCTCCACATATTGGGAGAGCATATCAAGCAGAAAGCTTTCCACGGACTGCAGATTCTTAAAATCTACGCGCTTATGCATTAGTGCGCTCGGAAGTTGGATATAATAGATTGGCGAAGTGATTGAAAGACATTCATCATCTCGACAAGAAGCCTTAGAGTTGCATCACTGTCACTGCTGAGTTTTTTAAATCGCAGACGTTTTTCATCCCCAATATCGCTAAAATTATCAGATACATCTTCGATATTGTGCATGAGTGCAGTAATGGCTTCTTTATCTAATTTTTGCTTTTCTGGAACCATTAGGCCGTATTCTTTTTGGCATTTTTCTAGCAAAGCCTTCAAAGCTTCCACTTTATCCAGATCTATTTCACCCATTTCTTGTTGAAGCTTACGGATCATCTGCTTCAATTCTCGTAAAGTGCTAATAGCCGTATTTTGCTCATGAATCTCATTTGTTAAGTCGCGCAGGCGATCACAAGAATTAGTATAGGAGGGCATTAAAGCATCTATAAAATCATTAGGCGTAAGACCTGAACGATAGGGCGTAGTATTACGTAATACGCCTTGGCCTAGATTCGATACAGTCTCTTCGCGTTCATTTAAAGCTTTATAACCAAAGGGCAAATGTTCGGTTCTCAAGGGAAGGTGCCCTTGGATGTTCGTATTTGGATCTAAAAAAATGCTGCTCATAGAAACCCTCTTTACTTATAAAGAATAGAAGCATAGCGGCTAATTATTAAG
>CAIMEJ010000041.1 GCA_903839985.1 uncultured bacterium
CGCTAACGCTTATGTGTGGAGGTATCTCTAGAAAAATATGCACATGATCTGCCGATAATACACCATTAACGATTTTGATATGAAGCTCATCGGCAACTTGGGCAATGATTTCCCTAAGCCTAATGCTTAAAGGACCGCTTATAGATCCGGCCAGAAATAAGTAGACATAATCCCTGGGAGAAGCTATAATTTGCTTACATTCTAAAGATGGAGGTAAAGAGAATGAAAGCCCAAGACGGAAGGAAGCTAAGTCACGAAACCCTAGAAGAATTAAGGATTAGAACGGTGGCGAGGGTGAAGGCCGGGGAAAGTCCCGAGGTTCTAGCCAAGGCGTTAGGATTGCATCGGTCCACCATTTACGGGTGGCTATTAAAATACGCAAAAGGTGGGGGTAAGGCACTGAAGGCGAGACCTGTTCCTGGACGCCCATCCACGATAGAATCCAAACACCTAAAATGGATTAGTGATACCCTTAAGACCAAGACTCCTAAACAGTTAAAGCTTGCCTTTGCCCTATGGACGCGAGACCAGTTGATAACAGCTTTTGACAGGAAGTTTGGGATGAAGATGAGCCGAAGCACCGTCACCAGAATTTTAGACAAATTGGGATTTAGCTTTCAAAAACCTGCCGAGCGTTTTCAGCAACAGGATCCAGTGATTGTCAAGAAATGGCTTCAAGAGGAATTCCCCAAAATCAAGGCAGAAGCGCAGGAGAAGAAGGCAGAGATATATTTCGGAGATGAGGCTGGAGCTTGCTCAAAGCATTCTCTTAACAAAACCATAGGCATTAAGGGCAAAACCCCCATCGTTAAAAGAACAGGCAAGAGATTTAAAGTAAACATGATTTCCGCGATCAGTCAGAAGGGAGCCTGTAGATTTATGGTTACCAAGAGTACTGTGAACAGTGCTGTATTTCTAGAGTTCTTAAAGAGACTTGTAGATGGCGCAGAACGCCCCATTTTCTTGATCTTAGACAATCATCCTATTCACAAAACAAAACAGGTAAAAGAGTTTGTAGAAAGCACCCAGGGTATGCTGAAGATATTTTATCTGCCACCCTATTCACCGGAACTGAACCCTGACGAGCTTGTATGGAACGATGTTAAGAACCATGGCTTATCCAGAACCCTTTTGTCCGACGAGAAGGCTTTAAAATCAGCAGTTTTAGCAAGATTACATAGTCTGCAAAAACTTCCCGAGAAGGTCATGTCTTTCTTCCGTACACAAACCACCTCCTACGCTGCAGCCTAGTCATGTCTACTTACTTATGGTTTTGTCTATAACCTTCTCCCCTATTAAGTGTTGCTTCTCATCCTCACGTAATATATTTAAAAGGAAATTCTTACTTAGATCTTGAATGCTTCTATGAAGAGAAAATGTATGGACTTTATCTTTCTCTCCTGTCAGGGATTCACTGGTAATAAGGGAATACTTTCTTAACGTATGGCTCACTACCCCAGGATTTTTTAATTGCATAGGGAAAGCCTGATATTTTGGGGTGTTGGGATCA
>CAIMEJ010000042.1 GCA_903839985.1 uncultured bacterium
ATATTATAAAAGAAAATTTCTTATTTATTTTAGTGCACTTGATGCCTGAATCACTGTATTTTAAAAATTAAAAGAAGATTTAATTAGGTCTAGTATGGATAATATTGCCCCTAAATGACTATTTTACCTGAAGAACGACAGCTTAATCAGGCTCTGCGCTCCCGCCATATTAGTCTTATTTCTATAGGCGGGATTATCGGATCCGCTTATTTTCTTGGCACGGGCTATCTTATCCATGAGCTCGGGCCCGGGGCCTTCCTTGCCTATATTTTAGGTGGGATTATCACCTTTTTGACCATGAGCTGCCTCTCAGAACTTACTTTAGCTGTGCCTGAAAAAGGTTCTTTCATTAATTTTGCGGCTAAATACATCTCTAAGTCCTGGGCCTGTGGTGTGGGATGGTCTTATTGGATGACCTGGGTTGTTTATATTCCTTCGGAATGTATAGCCGGCGGCATGATCATGAACGATTTATTTCCGAGTGTATCCCCCCAGATTTTTGCCATGTTTTTTGGCCTTCTGATTACGCTAATTAATACGCTACATGTGCGCGCTTTTGGAGAAGTAGAGTTTTGGTTTGCTGTCATTAAAATTACAGCTCCCAGCGCCTTTTGCTTTGTAGCTATCATGGTTATCTTAGGGATTTGGGGGTCAGCAGCTCCTGAACCAGTTGGTCTAAGCCTTCTTTGGAATAAAGGGGGTTTTTTTCCTAATGGCGTCTGGATCTTATTCCTTAATATGACGATATTATTAGTTAATTTTCAGGGATCTGAAATCATTGGGCTTAGTGCTTCTGAGGCTAAAGATGCGAGTAAAGCCGTTCCTAAAACCATTAATCACTTAGCTTACCGTATTATTTGCCTCTATCTTATTCCTACGTTTATGGTAGCAGCCATTATTCCTTGGACGGAGGCTAGTTTACAGCAAAGCGTTTTTTCCACCGCTCTAGAGCGTTATGGTTTTCATACAGGGGCGAAAATCTTCATGTTCGTGGTACTAGCTGCCGCGATCTCTTGTGCTAATAGCGGTCTTTATGCTTGTGTTCGCTCTATTCATGCCCTCGGCCAACAACGTATGGCTCCTAAATTCTTTACGCACCTCAATAAACGCGGTGTTCCTGCAAAGGCTACCTGGCTTACGCTCGCCTCCATATGGGCCATGCTAGCACTCTCCCACTTCTTCTCCGCTACAAATCTCTACAAAGTCCTCTTGGGCGTCTCTGGGTTTACTGGAGCAATCTGCTGGATCTCTATCTGTTGGTCACAGCTTAAATTTCGGAGCACCCTTCAGCCTGGCCACTATCTTCCCTACCGCGTCAAAGGCTTTCCCTATACAACACATGCCGGTATCTGGCTCCAAGTCATATGCCTCATTATACTGGCCTTTAACGATGAACTCCGCCCAAGTCTCTATGTGGGCATCCTAGCTATCATCATCCCCATAATAGGTTACAAGATCTATTACAAAAAGCTGCGCCTTAACCTACGCTTTAGAAGACGCAAACAGCTTTAGAGTTCTCTCTTTTTAGCAAAGAAACACCTGCCTGCAGCTGAACTATCGTCGTGATTCAGAAAATTTAATGAAGAATAGAGCGCGGTGTTAAAGAACGGAGGGGGTGGGATTCGAACCCACGATACTTTTTTGAAGTATACACGCTTTCCAGGCGAGCTCATTCGGCCACTCTGACACCCCTCCAGTGAGCCAAGAGTTTATCCTCTTTAGCTTTTGTGATTCAAGAGTTTTGACAAAAGGTACTAAAGAGCACTATACTCTTTTGTATGAAAAACCTACTTTTACTTTTGTTACTCGCTCCAGTTTGGGCGTTTTGCGGCCCTAAAGTCCTCGTTACGGTGGCTCCCTATAAGTATTTTGTTGAGCAGATAGCTGGGCAGACTGTTCAAGTTCAGATACTTGTGCCTGCAGGGGCTAGTCCCCACAGCTTTGAGCCCAGTGCTAAAGAGCTCGTAAATGCCAGTCAAAGTGCCTTATGGCTTCGCATCGGAGAAGTATTCGAAAAAAAATCTCTGAAGGTCTTAAAAGACAGCAATCCCGGCATGCAAGTAGTCGATATGCGTCAAGGCGTCATTAATTGCACCGATGATCAATGCGATAATCACATTTGGCTCTCTTTAGAACTGGTCAAAATGCAGGCTCGTATTATTAAAAATGCTCTATCTAAGCTCTCTCCTCAAAATGAACCCCTCTATCAGCTAGGCCTCGACCGCTTTGTACGCAATATTGATAGAATGTCAGTAGATTTCAAGAAGCTATTTGAAAAGCATCCCACAAAAGCTATTCTCGTTTCCCATCCAGCCTTTGCCTATTTCTGCAGAGATTATGGCATTAAACAGCTCTCTGTAGAACACGAAGGTCGTGAGCCAACCATTAAACAAACCGATGAGCTCATAGGAAGTTTAAAAGCCCTTGGTGTTACAAAAGCTATTTTGGAACCTCAGTATCAAAATAAGGGCACACTTCTTATTGCAAATATGCTGAAATTGCCGACTTATCTTATTGACCCTTATGCCGAGGGCTGGGAATTAAATATGAAATATATCGCAACTACTTTTGCCTCATGATAGGAAGCTTTAAGAACGTCTTTTTTTCCTATGATGGCGTTAATCCCATTTTAGAAAACGTCTCTGTTGAATTAAAAGAGAAGCAATTTTTTGCTATTGTGGGACCTAATGGGGGTGGAAAAACCACTTTTCTCAAGCTTTTAATGGGTCTTCTAGAGCCTCAAAAGGGTAGCATAGAATTGCTGGGTTATAAGCCACAGGATGTGCGACAAAAAATTGGTTATGTTCCCCAAGTTTTGCGCTTTGACAAACATTTTCCTATATCAGTTGAAGAGCTTGTGCTGCAGGGACTCCTATCAAAGCTCTCCTGGCTAGGGCGTTTTAAAACAGAAGACATTGCTTTAGCACATCAGGCTCTTGAATCAGTTGGTTTAATCGATTACAAAGAGGCTCCATTTGGCTCTTTATCAGGAGGTCAAGCCCAAAGAGCTTTGATTGCCCGCGCTCTCATTGGAGGCCCTGATCTTCTCCTTTTAGATGAACCAACGGCCAGTATTGATAATAGAGCGGAACAAGAAATTTTTACCCTTCTCAAACGCTTTGCCCAAAATAAAACAGTTTTGATGGTGACTCATGATCTTAATGCCATAGCCCCCCAAGTAGATCATGTTCTTTTTATCAATCGTACCTTAACTATCTTAAATCCAGCTGATGTCTGTGGCCACTTTGCCATGGGCGTTTATCATCCCCCTTTGAGGTCTAATTGAGTAGTTTTTTTCAGGCCCTTCAAACATCATCTCTATTACAATACGCCCTTCTAGCAGCACTCCTTGCCTCTATTGCAAGTGGCATTGTAGGCTCCTATGTCGTTGTAAAGCGTATTGCTTTTATCAGTGGCAGTATCGCTCACTCTGTTCTAGGAGGCATGGGTCTTTTTCTTTGGCTTCAAAGAACACAAGGTCTTGCCTGGGCTGACCCTTTATGGGGAGCACTTCTTGCAGCTATTCTTTCTGCCTTAATTATTGGATGGATTCACCTGAATTACCGCCAAAGAGAAGATGCCGTTATTGCCACTATTTGGTCCGTAGGGATGGCTATTGGGGTCCTCTTTATTGCTCAAACACCGGGTTTTAATGTAGAGCTCTCTAGCTTTCTGCTCGGTAATATTCTCTGGGTAGGCGAACAGGATGTGGTATCGCTTCTTTTACTAGATGGAGCCATTGTTATTACCTGTCTTTTATTACATAAGAAATTTTTGGCTATCTGCTTTGATGAAGAGCAGGCTCTACTGCAAGGCCTTTCTGTTAAAACCCTTTATTTGCTCATGCTTGTTTTAATTGCTTTATCCACAGTTATTTTGATTCAAGTAGTTGGAATTATTTTAGCTATTGCAATGCTCACATTACCAGCTACTATTGCCAGCCTTTTTGCAGGCAAACTCTCTAAAATTATTGGTCTAGCTATTATATTTAATGTGTTTTTTGCAGTAACGGGAACAGCGCTTTCTTATGAAGCTAATTGGCCAGCAGGCGCCACTATCACACTTGTAGCTGCGAGCTGCTACTTAATCTGTTTAGCGATAAGAAATAAACGACTTAAGACTTCTTGAAGCCCTATGTTTTCAGCAGCAGAAATCTCTAAAACTTCCAAATTTGGATAAATTTGATGAAACTCTTTAGCTAAAAGAGGAGCTTCTTCCCTATCCATCTTATTTAAAAGAACAAGAGATGGCTTAGTTAAAAGTGTTGGGTCGTAGGCGTGCAACTCTTTTTGAAGTACTTCTAGATCATCCCAAGGCTTACGCCCCTCCCAGCCGGAGCAATCTAAAATAAAGAGCAGCATACTAGTGCGCTCAATATGACGTAAAAACTCCAGGCCAAGGCCTCTATTTTGACTAGCTCCCTCTATAATACCCGGAATATCGGCTAATAAAAGTGTGTCATATTCTTGCTTGATTACGGCTAAATTGGGTTTTAATGTTGTAAAAGGATAGGCCCCAATTTTAACAGGTACGGAAGATACCGTAGAAAGAAATGTAGATTTGCCGGCATTTGGAAAGCCTACAAGACCTACATCGGCGATAAGTTTTAGCTCTAGCTCGAGTTCTTTTTCTTGACCCGGCTTCCCAGGAGTGCAAAGATTTGGAGCTTGATTAGTAGGTGTTTTAAAGCAATGGTTGCCAAGTCCACCAAACCCACCTCGGCAGAGGACAATCTCTTGGCCATTCTCTGTTAAATCGTAGAGAACCGTGCCTGTTTTAACGTCCTTAACAAGAGTGCCTGCGGGAACTGTAACGACCAGGTCTTTACCTTTTCGGCCAGCCATCATGCTAGAGCCGCCTTGGCGACCATCTTCGGCGCGCATAATACGATGATTGCGCAGAGATTCTAAAGAGGGGAGCTCAACGTCTGTGCGAAGGATAACACTGCCACCCTTTCCGCCATTGCCGCCTACAGGTCCACCTTTAGGGATATACTTTTCTCTACGCCAAGCAACTACACCGTTGCCCCCTTTACCGGCGCTGAATTTAATGATAACGCGGTCGGTAAACATGGGGCAAATAACTTCTTATTAGATAAATTTAGACGGTTGCCGGTAGAACAGATACAAACGTACGATACGTTTTGCGATAAGAGACAACGCCATCTATAAGAGCAAAAAGAGTATCGTCTTTTGCACGCGATACGTTCTTAGCTGGATGCCAAGATGTACCACGTTGACGCACAAGAATGCTGCCTGCTGAGACAAATTCCCCATGTGTCGCTTTAATACCAAGACGTTGAGAATTAGAATCACGTCCGTTACGTGTAGAGCCTTGCCCTTTCTTATGTGCCATTCTTACCCTGCAATTTGTACGATTTTTACACGAGAATACTTCTGACGATGACCGACTTTTCTGCGAGAGTCTTTACGTCTTCTGTACTTAAATGCCACAACTTTCGGGCCTTTAACATCGGAAACAATTTCACCTTTAACGGTAAAACCTGCAACAACAGGAGCGCCGACATGAGGAGCCGTGCCATCATAAACGAATAATACTTTTTCGAACTCGATGGTATCTTTTGGTGCTAAGCCGAGTAGCTCCACATCAATTACATCACCTTCGGCTACACGATATTGCTTACTGCCTGTTTCGATAATTGCATAAACATTTGTCTTTTCTGAACTCACAACTAGTCACTCCCTTAAAGAATGCAAAAAGTTTATCCTATTGACGCTCTTAGCGTCAAGCTATAAAAAAAATATGGCCAGAACTGGAATCGAACCAGCGACACAAGGATTTTCAGTCCTCTGCTCTACCGACTGAGCTATCTGGCCTTAAGCCGCGAAGATATATATGGTGCATGAGGATACAGAGGGTTCGCCTTTTTTTTCAAATTCAAATGTGTTAAACATGAATTATGTTAACAAGCCCGTATAAGTTAGATAATTTTGAAGGCCCCTTGGAACTGCTTGTTCATCTGGTTGAACAGGGGGAGATTAATGCCCTGGAGATAGCTCTTAAGGGCTTAACTGTGCAATTTACAGATCGCTCTAAAAGAGCTAATTTGGATGAAAATGCGGACTCTTTATTTTTGGCATCCTCACTTATTTTTTTAAAAAGTCAGAGACTTTTACCTAAGTCTGAAGGTTCATTTAACGACGATACCGAAGCTTTAAAGGGTGAAATCATCGCCAAAATCATTGAACTTTATCAAATAAGAGAAAAAGCGAGCGATTTAGGGGCCTGCCTTGACTCTCTTTGGCAAAAAAGAGGGCGCTTCTACGAGGAAAAAAGCCGGATACTTCACCTTCCCTCCATTCAAGAGCTTCAAGAGCGCTTTGCTAAACTTTCCTTACAGAGGCCAGCTGCACCTATACAGATAATAGGAAAGACCTGGCAGCTTAAAGAGCAAGCGGCCTGGCTCAAAAAAGAGATTTTTGCTAAACAGATAGTGAGCTTTGAAGAGGTTTTTAACGAAACCCGTCCTCTTATGGAGAGAATTGTTACATTTTTAGCAGCACTGGAGCTTTTTAGATGCCAAG
>CAIMEJ010000043.1 GCA_903839985.1 uncultured bacterium
AAATCACTAGATCTTATAAAAAATCTCTTTGATGCAGGACTGATAGCCTATACAGAAGTCCTTACAGCGCAAGAGCAGCTCCTCAACTCTATGACTACACGCCTTAAGAGCCAAACAGCTCTGGCAACAGATCTTATTGCTGTCTATAAATCTATGGGAGGTGACTGGGGATGCTCTTATTCGCCATAAAAATGCTCATCGGTGATAGAGCCAAATATATTAGTATTGTACTCGGATTAACCTTTGCCTCTTTTATTATCTCCTGGCAAGCAGCTATTTTAGTCGGTATTATTAATCGCACTTATGGATTCGTCTCCGACACATCGCAGCCCTCCATTTGGGTTACAGATCCTACATTACAATATATAGACGATATCAAACCCCTTAAAGATACGGATCTCTACCGCGTAGAAAGCGTAGAGGGCGTTGAATGGGCTGTACCTCTTTTTAAAGGTGCTATTCCCGCGCGTTTACATAATGGGACATTTCAGACATGTATCCTTATTGGTATTGATAGCGCAACTTTCATAGGAGGCCCTCCTGAAATGATCGAGGGCAAGATCCAAGATCTTCGTATTAATGACGGCATCGTCGTGGATTATATAGGTGCTACCACTAAATTAGGCTTTCAGACGAAAGAGGGTGTTTCTATCCCCTTACGTATTGGTGACACCATGGAGCTAAATGATAACCGTGCCTATGTAACAGGCATTTGCAGGGTCTCCAGAACCTTTCAATCACAGCCAGTGATTTATACCTCCTACGATAGAGCTACATCCTTTGTACCTGGACAGCGAAAGCTACTCTCTTTTATTTTGGCAAAAGAAAAAGCCGGCTCTAATATTCATGAAGTTTGCGCGCGTATTCGTGATCAAACGGGTCTGGGCGCCTATACGAGTTCCGAATTAAAACATTTGACCGTTATTTACTATATGCGAAATACAGGTATATTTATCAATTTTGGGATAGCTATACTTCTCGGATTTATTATAGGAACAGCTACTGCTGGGCAAACGCTCTATAATTTTACAATTGATAATCTTCCCTATTTCGGTGTTTTTAAAGCTATGGGAACACGTAATACCGTACTTATTAAAATGGTTCTTCTACAGGCACTCCTCGTGAGCACAATTAGCTGGGGTATTGGTATCGGCCTCTCCTCCCTTTTTGGCTTTCTTATGCGGCATACAGAACTCTCCTTTAGTATGCCTTTTTGGCTTTACATCTTTAGTGGTATATCCATTTTATTTATTAGCCTATTATGCGCTCTTTTCTGTATGAAAAAAGTCATTCGCCTGGACCCAGCCATCGTATTTAAGAGTTAATCTATGGAACCAATTATTGTTTGTAAAAATATTCACAAGTATTTTGGTGAAGGATCTACACGTGTAAATGCTCTATCAGGTGTTAATTTAACAGTTAATCGAAAAGAAACCCGCCTTTTAATGGGCCCCTCTGGCTCTGGAAAAACAACGCTGCTTTCTATTATTGCAGGTATATTAACTCAAGATAGCGGTGAATGCCTTCTTTCGGGTACGGATATTAATCACCTCCCCGATCAAGAAAAAACAGATTATAGGGGAATACATATAGGCTTTGTCTTTCAAATCTTTAACCTGATTCCCACCCTTACTTGCATGGAAAATGTGGCTATTCCCCTTCTGATTCAAAAGGTGCCTTTGAAAGAAGCTTTAGAGCGTGCGCGGATTGTGTTAAATGATGTGGGCATTCCTGATAAAGCAGATTCTTTCCCTAACAAGCTTTCAGGGGGGCAACAGCAACGAGTGGCTATTGCTCGTGCTATAATCCATGCTCCTGAGCTTATTGTCTGTGACGAACCCACCTCTTTTCTTGATCATAATACCGGCATTAAAGTCATGACCCTCCTGAAAGACCTTGTTGCGAAAAAAGACCTAACGCTCATTGTGGTAACGCACGATCCGCGTATCATACCCTTTGCAGATAAAATCGATCAGCTAGAAGATGGCAAAATAGTTTCTTAAAATTTTGCATTTAGAAGCCTGAAAAGACCGCGCCTTTTTTTAAGACTTGTTCGAACATCCCTATAAAGCTTGCTGCTATTAAAATGGCGCTGCCCTTCTCGGCATAAAAATACTTATATATTTTTTACAATAATGAGAATAATTGCTAAAGTGCGAATTATAAAAAACTGGAGAGATATGTCAGAATCTATTTCCGATTATATAGATAAAATAAGTTCTTACAGTAAAGCTCTTAACCCCATTGCTGATCCTCAAACTTCCCGCAAGATGCGCATAGGTATTCGCTCATGTGTTCAAGAGGCTACTCATTTTTTAGAAAAAACCTATGCTACGGGCCCCTTGCATGAAAAAGATTTAAGTCCACTGCAAAACTTTTCCGAAGAACTTCTCGCTATTAATGGGAAAGTCCATACAGCGTCTATACCGAAGCTGATAGGCACTATTAATAAAACTCTCGAACGGAGTCTAAATCTAACCTCTTTTAAAAGAGA
>CAIMEJ010000044.1 GCA_903839985.1 uncultured bacterium
AAGAGCATATCGATGAAATTCTCGGTATTCTTATGTATAAGGATATTTTAAAACTTTTCGTAGAAGCCAAAAACCATGAGGCGCTTGAGCGTCTAGAGCATCTCTCTTTAGAGAGCCTTGTTAAGCCAATTCTTTTTACTCCTGAAACTAAAAAAGTAGCCGCCCTCCTCCAAGATTTTCGTGCCAAGCAGATGCATATGGCCATCGTTGTGGATGAATATGGTGGGACAGAGGGGCTTGTGACAATTGAAGACATCCTCGAAGAGATTGTGGGTGAAATCGCCGATGAATACGATGAACAGGAAGAAAAGCTCTACACAGATGAGGGCGAAGGGGCCTTTCTGATTGATCCCCGAATGAGTATTTTAGATATCGAAGAGCAATTTGGCATTAAACTACCTCAAGAGGGCGAATACGATACAATAGGTGGCTATATTTTCCATAAAGCCGGTGCTATTCCCCGAAAAGGCTTTCATATCAGCCACGATACCTTCGATATTGAAGTCTTAAATGCAACAGAACGCTCGATCTTACAAGTGCGTCTTATTAAACGAAACAAAATGGACGAGGATGATTAAATGGTTTACCTCGCTTTTTGTGCAGGACTTCTCTGTTTCTACCTAGCTCATCTCATTATTCAAGGTAACTACAAGCGCGTAGCTGAAAAAATTATGGCTAAGGCCACAGCTGATGCAAGAGAAATGGAGCTGCGCCTTAAAGCACGTGAATTAGAAGCTCAAATTGCATTAGAAAAAATGCAAGCAGCTTCTAGAGCTCTTCTTAAAGAAGATGAGGTCAAATTGCAAATACGTGAAGATAAAATGGAAGAGCGTATCAATTTAATCGAGAAAAAACTCCAGACGATCGATAAGAAAGAGATGATTTTAGTCTTACGCAAAGAACGTCTTGAGGAGGAGAGCGATGTCGTTCGAGCAAAAGAAAAACATCTTAACTCTACCCTAGAAAGCTTGAGTGGGCTCACAAGCGACGAGGCTAAAAACATCCTCCTAGAGCGCGTTCAAAAAGAAGTAAAACAAGATGCTATTCTTCTATCAAGAAAAATTATTGCTGAAGCCTATGATGAGGCTGAAAACAAGGCCCGACGTATTATTGCAACAGCTATTAATCGTTATGGAGCAGCTTCTTCTTCAGAAGCCTCTATCACCACAGTAAACCTTCCCTCTGATGATATTAAGGGCCGTATAATAGGTAAAGAGGGACGCAATATTAAGGCTCTAGAGCTGGCAACTGGGATGAACTTTCTCATCGATGATACTCCAGGTGTTGTTGTCATATCTGGATTTGATCCAATCCGTCGGCAGATTGCTAAGCTAGCTCTTGGTGAGCTCATCCAAGATGGTCGTATACATCCCACACGTATTGAAGAGGCCGTAGAAAAATCTAAAGAGAATCTCGAACAACAAATAAAAAGCTTTGGGGAAGACGCCGCCTTCCGTTCTGGCGTAATTGGGCTACATCCAGCTATCATCCTACTTCTTGGAAAGCTCAAATTTCGCTATAGCCTGGGTCAAAATGTTTTAGACCATAGCCTCGAGGTTAGTCATTTGATGGGAGTAATGGCTCAGGAGCTTGGTCTTGATGCCTCCTTAGCTAAAAAAATTGGACTTTTACATGACATGGGGAAAGCAGTTACTCATGAGGTTGAGGGCTCACATGCTATCATAGGTCATGATTTGGCCCTACGATATGGTGAGAGCGAGCTTGTGGCTAATGGTATTGGCTGTCACCACATGGAAATGGAGGCCAAAACAATTGAAGCTAGCCTCTGTAGCAGCGCCGATGCTATTTCAGGAAGCCGTCCTGGTGCACGTGTAGAAGCTATTGAGCACTATATTAAGCGCCTCTCTCAACTAGAAACAATTGCAACAGATATTTCCGGTGTTACCAAAGCCTACGCCATGCAAGCAGGCCGTGAAATACGTATCTTTGTAGAACCGGGTGTAGTAGATGATCAAAGCATGGTCCTTATCGCCCGTGATGTAGCCAAAAAAATCGCGCAGACACTCTCTTATCCTGGTAAAATTAAGGTGACGGTCATCCGCGAGCAACGAGCTGTAGAGTATGCCCTCTAAAATTGTTATTATTGGAGGCTCAGGCCTTTTAGGATCTCATTTAAAAGAATTCTTATCTTCAGAGGGTTATGAAATTATCTCTTTGCATCATAATAAGCTGCCCCCAGTCTTGCCCGATAATGCTATTATCATTAACTTAGCTGGAGCTGGAATTGCTAAAAGCTTCTGGACGAAAAGTTATAAAAAAAAGATTTTGGATAGCCGTATTAAAACGAGTGAGAAAATTGTTAAAGCTCTTTCGCCTAAAACACGTCTTTTTATATCCGCTTCAGGCACAGGGTATTATGGTGACCAAGGTTCAGAAGTAGTGACAGAATCGAGTCCTGCAGGCATCGGTTTTCTAGCGGATGTATGTCAAAAATGGGAGTCGGCTAATAAGACACGGCTGCGACATGTGATTGTACGCATAGCACCAGTCCTGACACCAAAAGGGGGTTATCTAGCTCCCTTAAAAGCTACTTTTAAAATCTGTCTGGGGGCTCTACTCGGATCGGGCGAGCAGTGGCAGAGCTGGATTCATCATGTAGATCTCTCTCGGGCCTTTCTCCATATTATCAACACGCCCTACTTATCGGGTCCAGTTATACTAGCCTCCCCTGAACCTGTTCGTCAAAAGCGCTTTGCTGAGATTCTCGCCAAAGTACTTCATCGCTGGCGCTTTATAAGAATTCCAGCGTTTATTATCCGCCTTCTTCCTGGCCGTATGGGCCAAGAGCTCTTTCTTGCAAGCTGCCGTGCCGAACCCCAAAAGCTGACAGACAGCGGATTTTGTTTTCTTTATCCGTCACTTAAACAAGCCCTAAAATCGCTTTGTAATTAGTTTTGGGTTATCATAAAAGTATGGATATAGAGCTAAAAAAAGTTACTGAGCACAACCTTAAGAACATCTCCGTGAAGCTGCCAGCTATGAAGCTGGTTGTTCTAAGCGGTGTTTCGGGTTCTGGTAAAAGCTCTCTTGCTTTTGATACACTCTATAGTGAGGGACAGCGGCGGTATGTGGAGTCCCTTTCAGCTTTTGCACGCAGGCGCCTGGGTAGTGTCCATAAGCCGGCACTAGAGTCAGCGACTAATTTAACACCCACTATTGCAATTGAACAAAAAACTGTGAGTCGTAACCCCCGTTCAACGGTGGGTACTATCACGGAAGTCTATGATTTTTTAAGAGTTATCTTTGCAAGAATCGCTATCCCCTGCTGTCCTATTACAGGCAAACCCCTTGTTAAGCAATCAAAAGAAGCTATCTTTTCACAGATTTGGCAAAAAGGAAAGGGATCTAAGGTTGTTTTACTAGCTCCCTTTGCGAAGGCCAAAAAAGGGGAATTTCAGGAGGCCTTTGAGCACCTATTAAAACGAGGTTTTTTACGTGTACGCGTAGATGGGAGCTTGCGTGATCTTGATGAAGAAATTCAACTAGATAAGAATAAAGCACACGATATAGAGATCGTCATCGACCGCCTTGTTATCACAGAAGAGGACAAAAACCGCCTTAAAGAGTCCATAGAAACAGCCTTAACAGAGGGACAGGGGCTTTGTATACTACTGGATAGCGAAACACAGGAAGAAACGCTTTTTTCTACGGAAGGACATAGCCAAGAAACAGGTTCTTCCTATCCACCTTTAGAGCCCACAGACTTTTCTTTCAACAGCCCAAGCGGTATGTGCGAGTCTTGTAAAGGACTGGGGCGTTTGCGTGCTTTTGATCTGACGAAGATCCTAGACCCGGACAAAAGTATCCAAGAAGACTGCTGCTTGATTGGTTCCTCTTATGACACTGTACGTTATAGCAATATCTATAACAACTTAGCGAAGCTCTATGACTTCCAAGTCAAGACCCCCTGGAAAAAGCTGTCTGATGAAGCTAAAAATATATTCCTATATGGCAACAATCAAAAATGGACAAGAATGCAATTTGTCCATCCGACAACGCGTAAGCGCTGGACGGAGTTTATCTCCTGGAAGGGTGTTATAGCAGAGGCTTTTGAACGCTATTTACAAGCTACAAGCGATTCCTATAAAGAACACTTTGAAAAGATGATGACGAAGGGGATATGCTCTGTTTGCCAAGGAGGGCGCTTAAAAAGCTATCCTGCAGCAGCCAGGCTCCATGGCCATAACATTCAGCAGCTCTCGACGCTTCCTATTGAAGAGCTCAAGATCTTTTTTGATAATCTAACCCTTGATAGCGAAAAAGCTTTTATTGCTGAAGAACCTCTTAAAGAGATTCATAAAAGACTAAGCTATCTTCTTGATGTTGGTCTTGGCTATTTAACTTTAGAACGTGACTCACCCTCTCTTTCAGGAGGAGAAGCTCAGCGAGTGCGCTTGGCAGCTTTAATTGGCACAGGACTTGTCGGTGTTACCTATATTCTGGACGAGCCTACAATTGGCCTCCATCCACGTGATAACAGCCGCCTTATTGATACGCTTCATTCCTTAAAAAATCTCGGTAATACAGTCGTTGTGGTCGAACATGATGAGGAGATGATTGCCTCTGCCGACCATATCGTGGATATTGGGCCAGAAGCTGGTCAGAAAGGGGGGCATATCTTATTTGAAGGCCCTCCTCAAAAGCTTAAAACAGCCAAAAACTCCCTGACTGCTGACTATATTTTAGGACGCAAGAAAATCTTTAAAGGTGTAGAGCCTCGAAGAACACCTAAGGGCTTTTTAAAAATTAATGGCTGTCAAGAGCATAATCTAAAAAATTTAGATGTGACCATTCCTCTGGGTTGTTTTGTCGCAGTCACAGGTGTATCTGGTTCGGGGAAATCTTCGCTTATTTCAGAAACTCTTTTCCCAGCCCTCTCTAACAAACTCAACAGAAGTGAGTTAGATGTAGGCGCCCATACAAGCATCGAAGGCATTGAACATCTAGACAAAGTTATTCTTATCGACCAATCCCCTATTGGACGGATTCCTCGCTCAAATCCAGCTACCTATATCAAGCTCTTTGATCTAATTCGTGACCTTTATAGTGAACTTCCTATGAGTAAAACTAAGGGCTATCTACCTGGGCGCTTTAGTTTTAACGTGAAAGAGGGCTGCTGCTCTCTTTGTCAGGGTATGGGGATGATCCGAGTGGATATGGACTTCCTGGAAGAGCAGTGGACCACTTGTGAAGAGTGTATGGGCAAGCGCTTTGATGAAGAAACCCTTGCTGTTCGTTACAAACAAAAATCTATTAGCGATGTCCTGGAAATGACTATAGATGAAGCAGCTACTTTCTTTGCAGAGCTGCCAGCTATTGCTAAACGTCTCTCTCTCTTACAAAAAGTAGGCCTCGGCTATATGCGTCTTGGTCAACCCTCTACGACGATATCTGGGGGTGAAGCCCAGCGTGTGAAGTTAGCCCGAGAGCTGGTGCGCCCAGCTACTGGAAAGACTCTTTATATCCTAGATGAGCCGACTACTGGACTCCACTTTAAAGATATCGACCTTCTTTTACAGGTCCTCCACGCACTTGTAGACAGGGGCAATAGTGCTGTTATTATCGAACATAATATGGATCTGGTGCGTTCCGCGGATTGGATCTTAGATCTGGGTCCTGAAGGGGGCGGTAAAGGAGGGTATCTTTTAGCTAGCGGCACCCCAGAAATGCTTCAAAAAGCAGATAATGCCACATCCAAGGCCCTTTTAGAGAAAAAATTTCATATCCCTAAGCGTTTAGAAGTAAAGCCCGAAACTCATATTCATGTTCTAAAAGCCTCTGAAAACAACTTAAAAGAAGTTACTTGCTCTATCCCACGTGGTGCTATTACTGTTTGTACAGGTCCTTCTGGATCTGGAAAAAGCTCTTTTGCTTTTGCAACACTTTATGCTGAAGGGCAGAGACGTTATAGCGAATCCCTTTCTCCTTACGCACGGCAATTTGTAACTCCTTGTAAAAAACCGAAAGTAGAGATGATTACAGGACTATCTCCAGCTGTAGCCATTGAGCAGAAAGCCTCTAGCGGCAATCCTCGTAGTACTGTAGGCACTCTGACAGAAATCTACGACTTTTTGCGCATCTTATGGGCAAAAGCTGGACAGGCCCATTGCCCTGTTACCAAAGAGCCTATTCGCGCTATTTCCAAGGAATCTATTGCTGATAAATTACTGGCCTCCTATACAGATCAACTAATCACGATACTCTCCCCTATTAAAGCTCCTGAAAGTAAAGCCGCTTTACAATATTTAAAAGAACAGTGCTTAAGAGAAGGTGTGAGACGGCTTTATCTTAATGGTAAGATTGTAGAAGTAGATGAAGAGATCCCTTATGAACATAAACGCAAAAATGAGCTCATGCTCGTTACTGATCGCATAAAAGTAAATGTTCTGAATAGAGCACGACTACTTGAAAGTCTCGAAAGTGCTGCAAAAACGGGGCAAAATACTCTTTATGTATTAACAGATACGCTTACTTTCTATAATCTCTCTTTCTCTTCCAGTAAATGTTCTTATCCGCCTATTACGCCGCATACATTTTCCTTTAACTCAAAAGAGGGCATGTGTCCCTCCTGCGAGGGCCTGGGCTGCTCTAAATGCCATTATGAACGATTAAATCCTTTAGCACGCTATGTTCTATTAAATAAGCTCTCTATTGGAGCTTTTTGCCATTTGCCAATTGATGAGGCCCTTGCCTTTATTGAAGAGCTCCCTTTAAATGCCGAAGATCTGCTTATCTTATGTGATGTGCTCTTACAAATTAAAAGTCGCTTTCAATTTCTAATGAATGTGGGCCTTTCTTATTTAGCTTTAGATAGAACAGCACCGACTCTCAGTAATGGGGAAGCGCAGCGCATACGTTTAGCCCGGCAGCTAGGCAGTGGACTAACAAATGTTCTTTACGTTCTCGATGAACCTACTATAGGTTTACATGAAAAAGATATCGCCCAACTTAACCAGGCTCTCATTAAGCTAAAAGAACTTGGCAATACACTCGTCCTTGTAGAGCACGATCCACATACTATCGCTATTGCAGACTACATCTTAGATTTCGGTCCGGCAGCAGGAAGTTTCGGCGGCAATATAACTGCTTCAGGAACTTATAAAGAAATACTCAAAAATCCCCACTCTCTAACTGGACAATACCTCTCCGGTAAAAAAACACTGCCCTTATTAAAAAAAGAAAGCCTTCTTAAAAAAGAGTGGCTAGAAGTAAAAAATGCTTCTGTACATAATCTTAAAAACATCTCCACCAGATTTCCCTTAGAAGCTATCAGCGCTATTACGGGAGTTTCAGGATCTGGCAAGTCCACACTACTGCATGATGTTATTGCACAAGAAGAGCACCCTCAAATAGCACGCCTGGTGATTGTTGATCAAAATCCAATTGGTCAGACAAACAGGGCGGATGTAGCCTCTTATACAGAAATCTCCATCTATCTACGCGAATTTTTTGCTGAACTTCCAGAAGCTAAAGCTAGAGGTCTTCAGCCTAAACATTTTAGCCCTAACCACCCCTCTGGTATGTGCAATGGCTGTAATGGTCATGGCTATAAGCAAATCTCGCTGCTCTTTATGCCCCCTGTTACCATCTTATGTAAAGAGTGCCAAGGCCTGCGTCTTAAACCCCTCGCCCTGACTGTTCAATATAAGGGTAAAAACCTAGGAGAGGTCCTCCATCTGACAGTTGATCAAGCCCAAGATCTTTTTGCCCTTCCCAAACTTCTGCGCAAACTGCAACTTCTGAAAGATGTGGGTCTGGGATATCTACAGCTTGGTCAAGAAATTGCTAGTTTATCCGGTGGTGAGGCCCAGCGTATTAAACTCTGTAGAGAGCTCTTTTCTCGCAGTAAAAAAACTCTCTATCTTCTTGATGAGCCCACCAATGGCCTGCATACCTCGGATATTGCCCTTCTTTTACCTGTATTACGAAGACTGGTCTCCCAGGGACATACAATTATTTTAATTGAACACAACCAGGATGTTATTAACGCCTGTGACTTTGTTGTGGAACTGGGGCCAAAGGCTGGTAAGGCGGGAGGAAAAATTATGTATGAAGGTGTCCCATGAGAGCTTTTTTTCTAGCTATCCAACTATTTCTGCAAGAGGCTAAAACACCCGAGCAGCAGACAATCGGCCTTATGGGCGTAGAACACCTCTCGGATTCTGAAGGGATGTTATTCACGTTTCCAAGTAGTGAAATGCGTCGTTTTTGGTCCTTCGGCTGCCTGATTTCTCTGGATGTTGGCTTCCTGGATGACGACCTCGTTTTACGTGAAATCGTCCCTCTACCCGCACATCCTTTTTGGAAAAAACAGCGGCCAATTCATACCCAAGCAGATCTTCGTAAAGCTTTAATGGAAACAACTCATTCCTATTTTTTTGCTTCTTCTAAAGCCGCTTACCGCTACGTGATTGAACTACCAAGTGGTTGGTTTGAAAGGCATAAAGTGGATGTTGGTGCTAAACTGCATAAAACAGATACCTTTAGCTACTTCTCCCCTTGATTCCGGATAAGAAATGCTTTAGACTCCTCTTATGGGAAAAATCTTTTTGAAAGGGCTTCTGGCAATCTTGCCTATTGCCATCACTTTAACGCTTATTATTTGGATTCTAGATGCTATTGAACGCATCTTTAGTTTTGTTCTTATAAAGATAATTGGTCCTATACACTATTTTCCAGGACTAGGCCTTATTGTTGGCCTCCTGTTGGTCTTTATTGTAGGTCTTGTGATGAATGCCTGGCTTGTACAAAAGCTCTCCAAATGGGCGCATAGTATTTTACAACGCATCCCTCTCGTCAAAACTCTCTATAGCTCTATCTCTGATCTAATGGCTTTCTTTAAAACTCAATCAAGTAAGGCTGATAGCAGTGTAGTCCTCGTAACTATCGGGT
>CAIMEJ010000045.1 GCA_903839985.1 uncultured bacterium
TATTAGCAAAAATAGCCAATCAGGAATGAACTGCTTAAAAGGCTTCTGAAGTATGTGTATGTGATTTTGTGAGGTTAGCGGTAACCGGATTCGAACCAGTGACAAACGGATTATGATTCCTAACTCTTTTATTATCAGGAGTTAACGAGAGTAAATCAGAACACATCAGAGTTAATAACATAGGCAATCAATCATGCTCAACTGCGCACTTTTACTCCAGGAGATTCCCCTCACTTGCGTAATTTTTTGCGTAAAGCCTTGGCAATGATTTCTGTGTTTCTGTATAATCAAAATAAAAAGGGTGGATTTTATGGCTACACATGCAAGACTAACTATTGACATGTCCCTTCAAGAACACAAATACTTGAAGATGATGAGTAACTTGCTGGGAGTGTCGATGAGGGAGTTCGTTCTTAATGCCGTTTCCAAGAGAATAGGCGAGCTCGAAGATGAAAGACTTGCTGAAAAGGCTTTAGAAACCCTCCGTCGTATCGAAGCTGGTGAAGCAAAAACTATCCCTTGGAAAAGCCATAAAAAAAGAGTTTGACGTGGCACATGAAGTAGAAATCTCTGGTAGTGCTAGCTCTTTTATTCTAAAAATATCTAAAAAAACCCGAGCAAGAGCCCCTACGAAAAAATTTCGGAGTCTTACTTTCAGAAATAATCCGAGTAAAGCAGTATGAGCTAAGCCTAGCTAGGGGGCAATAACTCTTGAATGATAGCCCGATTTTGCGCTGCAAACATGATCTGATGCTGCAGGAGGGCTGGAGTAGAGTGAAAGCCGTTGAAGAAGTCGCTGCTGAGGAAGAAGGCGCGATCTTCGGGAGTTAGCTCGGCGCCCTCATCACCTGTGAGGAGGCTTTTGTCTAGGGCGGCCCAGTCGGTGATGCCATCAAAGGCTGCAAGGGGCAGGCGCGCCTTCTTAGGCTTTTCACCCGCGTTTTCTATCTGAAAAGTGACTGTATTGCGCTTCATGTTGACTTTGATGGAGGTCTGCTTTCCGGCGTGCGTGCCGCTAGAGAGTGGGTAAAAATTCTCAGAAACCATCCATCTCTTCATTACGCTAAGATCAGGCTTCGCGGCGGGACGTAGGAGATACTGAAAGACAGTACTTTTGCCATCTTCTGTTACTGTTTTTTCAATAAATGGCACGGAAGGAAGGTAGTGACCAGGCGTCTGTACTATTTTGAAGGCAACGGGAATAGTAGGCGTGCCATCGCCACGGGGAAATTCTATTCTGTCATTTGGTTTCAAGGGAATGACTAGATTTTGATGCTCGGCTTCAATAAGGAGAATGCCATCCGCACAGGGAACGGCCACCGCTGCATGGGTGGGAGGTGCATCCGGCCCCTCTGATTCTACAATCACATGCGCTTCTAAAGAAAAATCCCTCTGCAAGACCTCAACGATATGGTGAGCCTTGCTTACGCAGGTCCCTCCCCTATCCTCAAGGGCCTCGTGGCGCGAATCTGGAACGAATTGTCGAAAGGCTTCCGCGCTACTTATTTCCGGATGAAGGGCTTTCAGGGCATTAAAAAAAGTGATAAAATCTGTTACTACATGCAGGCCGTTATAGTCTGTGGACGTAGTATAGTCACGCAGGGCCCCCTCTATTCTTTCTTGCGTGACTTCGCATGTGGCCGCCGCGCTATTTGGCAAAATAAACTTATGATTAACGTAAGTAGCTGATGAAGGGAACAGCGGGCAAAGAACCGCTTCGGCCCTTTTCGTATAGCTATCAATGGCTTTAGCTGTCTGAGACATAGGAAAAGGCGCTGCCAAATCCAAATGTTTGACAGAATGCGCCCAAAAGGCACTCTTTCCTTGTGATCTTTCGGCTAGATCCAAGGAATACAAGAACCTTCCTGTATTATGCGGTATTTCTGCCGACATGAATAAATAACCTTTTAGACTCACATATAATGAAAAATATCATAACAGTAAACGGCCTTGTTGCGTATTTAAATCTTTTATGTTTTTATCATAATGCTCTTTGGTTCCAAAAGTATATTGGGCTAAAACTTCTGTTAAAGGGGTATTCCTAATTTGGGAACTTCCTTTAACAGTACTAGCTCTTGCAGTTGGAGACCCTCCAA
>CAIMEJ010000046.1 GCA_903839985.1 uncultured bacterium
AATTCCGAGCTCATCAAATAACTGAACAACACGGCCTATTGTAGTAGGCAAGGAAGAAAGTATACCTAGGCTAATGATCATACTTACACCATTACCGATACCTTTTTCCGTAATCTGCTCACCGAGCCACATAAGGAAAAGTGTACCAGTCGTCATTGTAATCATAACGATGGAGTAAAAAAGCCAGGGAGCCCCTGCAATTTTTAAAGCGAGAAGGCCTGGTGCGATAATGCCTGGCTGTGCTTGATTCATCTGAATAGCATATTTGGCAAAAAGGCCTGATTGAAGAAGTGCTAACAACATGGTTGCAATTCTTGTCCATTTACCTACTTTGCGACGTCCCATATCTGGGTTTTCTTTCATTTCACGCTGTAGACCTGGCATAAGAGCTGTGAGGAGCTGGAGTATAATAGAAGCAGAAATGTAGGGCACAACAGAGAGCGCTGTGACTGTCATCTGAGCAAAGGCACCGCCGGAAAAAATATCCACGAGTTGGAATAAATTTTGTCCGCCTCCTGTCGCCTGCTTAAAATACTGCAGAGCAACCTCTCCGTTAATCCCTGGAACAGGTACGAATCCGCCTATACGACAGACCAGTAAAAGCCCCAGAGTAAGAAAGATGCGTGCTTTAAGTTCAGGTATACGTAGTACACGCAAAACTGCTTCGATCATGGATTTCCTTAGGCAACTATGCTATAACTAATTTGAGCGGCATCAAGCTTTTCTTTTGCTGATGTGGAATAGCCTTGAGCTTCGATTGTCACTTTTTTATCAATTGTGCCATTACCCAAGATTTTGATACCGTCAAAACGGCCTTTCAATATGCGCTTTTCACGAAGAGTCATTTCAGAAACTACTTCTCCATCAACAAATAAACTATTGATTTCTTGTAGATTCAGAACATAAAAGTTCTTTTTAAACTCTGCGTTAGAAAATCCTCTTACAGGAAGTTTTCTGAAAAGAGGAAACTGACCGCCCTCATAACCCAGTCTTTGTTTGCGACCGGATCTTGAGCCATCACCCTTGTTACCACGACCTGACGTTTTGCCAAGGCCTGACCCCGAACCTCTACCAACACGTTTACGTGCTTTTTTAGGACGGGACACATTTTTTAAAGTATTAAGCGTTAGCATGAATGCCTCTCTGCTCTAAAGTTTTACGACGACTGCGTAGTTTAGAAAGCGCACTAAATGCGGCTTTCACTTGATTGATCGGATTGCTAGAGCCAAGACTCTTAGCTACGACATCTTTTACTCCTGCGAATTCAAGTACAGCACGTACTTTAGAACCGGCAACAACGCCAGTACCTTCAGGTGCTGGTTTTAAAAGGAGTCTAGATCCGTCCATTTCTACTGCTATTTCGTGTGGAATAGTGGAACCTTCTAATTCAAAAGAAACCATATTTTTACGAGCAGCCTCTCCGCCTTTGCGAATAGAGTCTGATAGTTCGTTAGCTTTGGCAAAACCATAACCAACTTTACCACCACCATCACCTACAAGGATAAGGGCGGAAAAACTAAATTTACGTCCGCCTTTAACCACTTTAGAACAGCGGTTAATGAAAAGAACTTTTTCATTCAGCTTAGGACCTGTATCTTTGTCTTTATGCTGCTTATGATTTGCCATTTTAGGATTTGCCATATTGCTTAAAACTCCAGTCCACGCTCTCTTGCTTTATCAGCAAGGGCCTTGATAACACCATGATATTTAAAAGGCCCGCGATCAAAGATGACGGTCTTAATATTTTTTGATAAGGCCACTTCGGCGATTTGATCGCCAACAATTGCTGCTGATTCTTTATTGCGTTTGCCGTTTGCTAATGTTGATGCTGCAGCAAGCGTATGGCCTTTTTCATCATCAATAAGCTGAGCAAAAACATGCGCATTACTTTTATAGACAGAAAGACGTGGTCTTTCGCTGGTGCCTTTTAATTTCTTGCGAACTCTTTTTGCACGACGCTGTTTACGCACGTAACTTTTATATACACTATTTTCCATGGTCCTTAACCTTACGCTGCCTTGTTTTTGCCAGATTTACCAGCCTTGCGTCGCACGTATTCGCCTACATAACGAATGCCTTTACCTTTATAAGGTTCAGGGGGTCTTAATTCACGTACGTTTGCAGCAAACTGGCCGACTACTTGCTTGTCTATTCCTGTAATCATAATGGCTGTATTTTTTTCTACTTTCACTTCCACACCTTGAGGGATGTCTAAACGTGTTGGATGTGAATAACCAATTTGAAGATCCAGTACTTTTCCTTGAACAATTGCTCTATAACCGACACCGATCATTTCTAGATTTTTATGAAATCCATCACTTACACCGACAACCATGTTGCGAAGAAGTTGACGATAGAGCCCGTGCATATTGCCTTCGCCTTCATGACCTTCTTTCAGAGAAAGTACTACTTCTGCTTCTTGAATATCGAGAAGAACAGATGTGCTTATATCAATTGCTAGGGATCCTTTCGATCCTTTAACTGTGACAGTTTTGCCAGAGTGTGTAATCTGTACCCCTTTAGGGATGCTAACTGGCTGTTTTCCGAGACGTGACATTTTTACTATTCTCCTTTACCAGACTAAACAGATGAGCTCGCCGCCGAGCTTTTTACCACGGGCTTCATGTCCAGCCATCACACCGTGTGATGTAGAGACAATAGAGATACCAAGACCTCCACATACGAGAGGAATCTTTTTGCTACTTACATAGCGTCTAAGTCCTGGCTTGGACATTCTTTTGAGAGAGTTGATAACAGGTGTGCGATTCAGGCCATATTTCAGCATGATACGCATCACTTTACGGCCATCTTCCTCTTTTACCATCACATTTTCCACAAAACCTTGCTCGCGCAGAATTTCTGCTATGCGAAAGTTCATGTTGCTGCTTGGCAGTTCGATAAAACGGTGCTGAGCTTTAAGCGCATTACGAATACGTGTTAAAAGATCAGATATTGGATCACTTGTTGTCGTCATTTTTTCTTCTTTACTCCCTTAAGCTGCCGTTTGAAATGGAAGGCCAAGTTCTTTTAAAAGCATACAGCATTCTTCTTGATTTACTGCACTTGTGACAAACGTAATGTTCATCCCTTGAGCTCTTTTAACTTTGTCCAAGTTGATTTCGGGAAAAATTTGTTGATCCTGTAGACCTAGAGAATAGTTACCACGGCCATCACCTTTTACAGGAAAGCCTCTAAAGTCATGGATACGAGGAGCTGAAATATTGAAAAAACGATCGATGAAATCGTACATTCTTTTTCCACGCAAAGTTACTTTAGCGCCAATAAGTTGCTCTTCACGCAGTTTAAAGTTCGCAATAGAAGTACGGGCTTTAGTCAAAATAGGCTTTTGTCCTGATAGCAGCGTAAGTTCATTTATGCAATCTTGCATGGCGTTCTTATCTTTAGACGCCTCAGCTAATCCCATGCTAATCACAACTTTTTTAAGCTGAGGAATCAACATCGGGTTAACATAAGCAAACTCAGCTTGCAGCTTTTGTTTGATTTCTTCGTTATATTTTTTCTTAAGACGGCTCATTTTTCCTCTTACTCAGCTACTCTTGTTGCAGAACGATAAAGAATTGTGGCACCATCTTTTTGGTACACAAGTTCTTTTTCCCCTTCTGGACTTTTACGTACTTTCACTTTAACGGGCGTGCCATCTTTAAGGGCAAATTGCACATTAGAAATGTGAATCGGGCCTTCTCTTTCGATGATACGTCCAGGACCTTGTTGGGTGCGCTTCATGTGTTTTTTACGCACATTTACACCTTCAACAATAAGGCGGTCTCCGTGCCTGGCAATTACTTTGCCTGTTTTACCTTTATCATTGCCGGTTATCACAATAACTGTGTCACTCTGGCGAATAAATTTGCTCATTTAACTTAACTAATCCTAATTAAATAACTTCCGGTGCTAACGAACTAATCTTTACATAGCCTTTGTCGCGAACTTCACGTGCTATAGGGCCAAAGATACGCGTTCCACGCGGATTGCCTTTGTCATCGATGAGGACGCAGCTGTTGCTATTAAAGCGCAGCTTTGAACCGTCACCACGGCGAATATATTTTCTCGTTCTTACAATAACGGCTTTAACGACTTCACCTGGCTTAACCTGGCTTTCCGGATCCGCTTCACGCACTGAACAGACAATAATATCGCCCACAGCAGCGTAGCGTCTCTTAGATCCGCCCAAAACTTTAAAGCATTTTACTTGCTTAGCACCGGTATTATCTGCAACTTTAAGCTGCGATTCTTGTTGGATCACGTTATCCTCATTCCTGTCTCGTACGTAAGTAATAGCGGCAAGATTATACCCTGCCGTCTTGATTTTCGCAAGAGCGCTTTTTTAACTTTTTACTACTTCTACAACTCTCCAGCGCTTCAGCTTCGAGAGGGGTCTTGTCTCCATAATAAGAACTGTATCACCAATTTTGGCGCTTTCAGACTCATCGTGAGCATAAAACTTTTTTATTTTCTTAATAACTTTGCCGTAAACATTGTCGCGGCAGGTTCTTTCAACACTTACAGTCACTGTTTTATCCATTTTATCGGAAATAACAGTCCCTCTACGAGTTTTGCGCGCGGCTCTCATTTCTAGATCGCTCATGCTTTTTCCTCTCTTTGTTTTTCGAGGGTCACTGTTAGAATACGTGCAATTCTTTTCTTTGCAGCGCCGATACGATGAGGCTTATCTAACTTTTTATTAACCCTGTTTTCGTTAATCAAATCGAAAAGCTTTCTTTCTTCTTCTTTATGAAGTTCTTTCAGCTCTGCAATTGTTTGATCACGTAGTAACTTTGTTTCTTTTATCATAGGTTTATACTCTCTCCAAGCGTTCTACAAAGCGTGTCTTGACGCCTAGTTTGGCAGCTGCTCTACGCAGCGCATTTTGTGCCATCTCACGAGGCACGTTAGCCACTTCGAAAAGCACACGACCTGGACGAACAACTGCTACGTAATGGTCAACAGCGCCCTTACCTTTACCCATGCGAACCTCTGCAGGTTTTTTAGTAATCGGTTTGTCAGGGAAAATACGAATCCAGACCTTACCACGACGATTGAAGTAGCGGTTGATAGCAACACGGCAGGCTTCTATTTGTCTATTTGTGATACGACCACGTTCAAGTACTTGCATACCGAATTCACCAAAGTCTACAAAAGTTCCACCTTTGCTCAGGCCCGTCATGTGGCCTTTATGCATTTTGCGGAATTTGCTACGTTTAGGCATTAATGTCATGTTGAACTTCCTCCTTGGACCAGTCCCACAGGCAAGATATCTTCGCCTTTATTAATCCATACTTTTACGCCAATTGTACCATAAGTAGTCTCTGCTCTAGCTGTGGCATAGTCAATGTTCGCACGTATTGTATGAAGAGGAACTGTACCCTCTTTATACCATTCTGTACGCGCAATTTCCGCGCCGCCAATTCTTCCAGAAACCTGTACTTTAATACCGGCTGCACCACTGTCCATACTCGTCTGCATAGCTTTTTTCAAGATACGACGGAAAGGCAGTCTTTTTTCTAGCTGTCTCGCAATATTTTCGGCAACGAGCTTAGCTTCGAGGTCAGGACGTTTAATTTCTTCAACTTCGATCCAAACATCTTTGCCTAGCCATTTTTTTAGCTCTGCTTTGAGTACGTCAATTTCAGCACCTTTTTTACCAATAACAAGACCTGGTCTTGCTGTATGGATAGTAACTTCAATCTTTTCGCTCATACGCTTAATGGAAATACGCGCAGTCGCTGAAAGTGAAGCCTTTTTCATTAAAAATTCTCTGATACGAAAATCTTCAACGACTAGTGATCCAAAATCGTGCTTATTGGCATACCAAAGAGAACGCCATTTTTTATTACGGACTAGTCGAAAACCAATCGGTGATACTTTTTGTCCCATATAATTCCTTTTAGCTCCTCTTTATCCGCCAACTACTACAGTAAAATGACTCGTACGTTTCAAAATGGCATGTTGACCACCGCGATTCTTCGGTTTTGAACGTTTGAGTACAGGACCGCAATCTATTTTTACAGTCACAACAACCATCTTCTCTTTAGCGATATCTAATTGCATTTCAGCATTAGCAATAGCACTTGTAAGAGTTTTTTTAAGTAAACGGCTTCCTCTCAGCGGACTAAACTCTAGCTGCGATAAAGCAGCACTGACTGGAAGACCTTTAATTAATCCAGCTGCAAGGCGTGCCTTACGCGGACTAATACGAATATATTTTGTTACAGCTTGTGCGCATTCCATAGTTATGACGCTCCTGCTGATTCAGTTTTTTTAATCGGATGCCCTTTAAATGTTCTCGTAGGAGCAAATTCACCAAGCTTATGACCAACCATATTCTCTGAAGCAAAGACGGAAATGAATTTGCGTCCATTATGAACTTCAAATGTCATTCCTACCATTTCAGGTAGAAGAGTTGAATCACGAGACCATGTTTTAATCGGTTTCTTGGTTCCTGTAAGCACCTTTTTCATAAGGTGGTGGGCCACATAAGGACCCTTTTTCAATGACCTAGCCATATACTCTATTTCCTGCGGTCTTTAATAATCATTTTTTGAGACTTTCTCTTACTACGTGTGCGGAAACCTTTAGTTTGCATCGCCCATGGAGTTTGAGGGATGTAACCATTATGTTTACCCTCACCACCACCATGCGGATGGTCTACCGGATTCATCGCTGTACCACGTACTGTGGGTCTAATACCCATCCAACGCTTTCTTCCGGCTTTACCTTCTACACGAAGATTATGCTCAGGATTAGAAACGGTGCCGAATGTTGCTCTGCAATCTTCATGAATAAGACGCATTTCACCAGAAGGCATACGGAGAGTTACATAACCACCACTACGTGCCATAAGCTGAGCTGAAAGACCAGCTGATCTTACAAGCTTTGCACCACGTCCTGGAACCATTTCCAGATTATGAATAGTGGAACCAAGTGGCATACATTTCATTCTCATGCAGCAACCAGCTGTGAAAGGTGCTGTATCGCTTGTGATGACTTCATCACCTGCTTTCAGCCCTTGTGGAGCGATGATATAGCGTTTTTCACCATCAACATAGTTCAAAAGAGCTACGTGAGCAGAACGGTTAGGATCATACTCAATAGAGGCAACTTTTGCAGGTATGCCCTCTTTATCACGTCTAAAGTCGATAACGCGAATTTGTCTTTTATGCCCGCTACCTCGGTGTCTACATGTAATACGACCGAGGTTGTTTCTGCCACCTGTACTCTTTTTAGGAACAAGCAAGCCTTTAGCTGGCTTAATTGCTTCACCTGTCTTAGGACAAACTCTTGTCAATTGTTCCATCATAGGCAGAACAAGCTGACGTAAGCTTGGAGTAATGGGGCGGTATTTTTTCAACATATCTTCAGCCCTTCCTTTTATACGCTATCAATCTTATCGCCAACTGCAAGAGTGACAATAGCTTTCTTAAAAGCTGGTTTGGCACCTGCACGTCCGCGTTTCGCTCTTGTGGCTTTCGCTTTCATTTGAATCGTATTGACAGCCACAACTTTAATACTTTGTTCGCGGTAGATTGTTTCTAACGCGCATTTAATCTGCTGTTTATTCGCGTTTTTTTCCACGATAAAAACATAGTGCGGGTTCTTACAAGCACGAAGAGAACGATTACTCTCTGCTGTATGAAGACCTTCAAGCACTGTTGTTTTTTCAGTGATATAACGGGACTTAATGATTTCGTATGGGTTTTGCATATATAGTTCTCCCTACTCCGCCAAACTGCTGCTTAGGTGACTAAGAGCTTTTTCTGTAATCACGATTTCGTGAGCACATAAAAGATCATAACCACTGATGTTTGTTACAAGAGAAAAACGTGCGCGATCAATATTGCGTACACTTAAAGCAAAAGCATCGCTTTCGTAGCTTGGCACTTGAAAAGTAAGGTTTTCACCTTCAATTTCAAAATGCTCAAAAGATGCTTCGCTTAGGAATATAACGCGTCTACCATGAACTCCGATTTTCTTCATGAAATCTACAAAAACTTTTGTTTTAGGAGTTTCTATTTGAGGACAATCGAGAACATGCAATTTGCCAGCTTCAATTTTCTCTGACAAGATGCTGCGCATAGCAAGACGTTTTTCTTTGCGATTAATTTTTACATGGTAATCAAATTTAGGTTTAGGCCCAAAAACACGACCACCACCTTTATATTGGGGTGCTACTAAAGACCCTTGACGTGAGCGGCCAAGACCTTTCTGCTTGTGTGGCTTTTGAGTCGAACTCGAAACCTCACTACGGCCTTTTGTATTAGCTGACCACTGTCTTGCATTAGCACGAAGAGCCACGATATAATCTTTAATGAGCTGACTATTAATTGTGCAGGAAATCAAGGAATCTGGAGCTGCGACTGTTCCTGTTTCTTCACCTGTCAAATTATATTTCTTTAATGTAGTCACTTTAAGTCCTTACTTTCCCTAAAATTATTTCTTCACTGCCGGGCTAATTGTAACAAGAGCGCCTTTGGCTCCAGGCACTGAGCCTTCTACGAGTAAAAAGTTACGTTCTACATCAATTGTTACAACACGTAGATTTTGAACAGTTTTTACATCTCCGCCCATACGACTTGCTCTTTTGCCGCCAGGTAAGCAACGACCAGGAGTCGATCTCATACCAGTAGACCCTTGATGACGATGGAATCCTGAACCGTGGGCTGCAGGACCGCCGCCGTAACCATGAAGCTTCATAGCACCTTGGTAGCCTTTACCTTTAGAAACAGATTGGATGTCTACAAAAGCGACTTCTGCAAAAATATCCACGCCGATTGTCTGACCGATTGTATATTCTTCAGTCTTTTCAACACGTGTTTCTTGTAAATGACGCGTAGCTTTAACACCCGCTTTGTTAAAATGGCCTGTCTGAGGCTTCTTTACATTTTTGGTTTTAATAGTGCCCGATCCAAGTTGAAGCGCCATGTAGCCATCTTTCTCTTGTGTTTTAATCTGAGCAATGACGTTGGGCTCGACTTCGATCAGCGTGCAGGCAGCAACGTTGCCTTCTTCATTAAAGCGCTGGACCATTCCACACTTTTTTCCCATCAATCGCATACGCATGACTTTTAGCCTTACTTACTTTAAAAAAATCTTGTGCGCGGTTTTATACTTGAAGCAAAACCGCTATAAAAATAGAAACAGAGAGCTTAACAAACTTTTTCTTTTCATTCAAATGAATTCGATGATTCACTTGAGTTTTGGGATTACCTTTTTTACAGGTAATTTTCTTGAGAGCTTTTAAAAGAGCCCTGATGACTTAATCATCTCTAAAAAGTTAGACCCTAAACTCGGGCTTCTATTTCTGATTTGTGGAAGGTACGATAACCTCTTCTTGGTTTTTTAACAAGCGCTTTCGCTTAGTCCAGCGATTATCCGCCTCTTTAGAAAGGAGTCCTATATCTTTAAGATCTTTAATACGAGACTCTTCAGGAATAAGGCAAGGGCCTATTTTTTTTACAGCTCCCTTTAAATAAATAACCTTTTGCCCCTTAATAGGGATGACAAGCTCTTTTTGAGAGTGATCTATAATTTTATTTTTAATAGATGTTAGGTTCGCATTTTCTTGCAGGCCTACTAGCTCACATAAATCAGCTAGCGTTGTTTTCTCGGAGAAGCTATACATTCCAGGCCTTATAACAGCGCCCTGAACCTCTATTTGAAAGCTGCAGGGATAGACATCCGAAGAATCATGGGCTAGGGATAAAAAGCATAAGAAAGCGATGAGGACTAATAAGAAAAAAACAAACAGACATTCACGAAGAGGAAGTTCTTTAGACAATGGTCCTCATAAAAAAAGCCACCCTTGAATGAACAAGGATGGCCTGAACTAAAATATTCGACTAGAATTTATTTTTGGAATAAAAGATCTGCTTATTCCGCTACATTCCGCTCAGCAGCGTCACGCTGGGCTTTTGTATTAGCTGCGTCACGCTGGGCTTTTGTATTAGCTGCGTCACCGGCCTCAAGCTGGCCTGCTGGATCATCACCTCTATCAGCTGCTTCTACAACGGCTCGCGCCACTCCACTTCTATTTAAAGCATCTTGTATTTTGGCATCTGCTTCGGATGGTTGAGGTGCAAACTTAATAAACTGGTTACGGCAAAGTCTAGTAATGGCTAAGACCCCGCTTAGAAGCGATAAAGTAGCAATAACTGGCACTACAATTGTGAGCCCTAAGGAAAATGCTGCGGCAATCGCTGCAAAAATCACAACAGAAATCACGAGAGTTTTTTCAATAACACCTATTAATTTTGTAACTGCTGATGTCTCTTTTTGTTCTGCTAATGATTTAACTCGAATCGCTTGCACCATTTTTCCGTTGTTAGCAAGATCCTCAGCATTTTGTGCTAATTGACGTGACTCCCCTGCTAGAAAAACAGCTTTTACAGCCTCTGTGATTGTCAAAGGTGTCAATGCTATAAGCGTAATACCTGTTTCGGCATGCTTTATGTTGACCTCTATATGAGGAGAAAATTTCTGATGAGCCATTCCTCGAATATCATTGAATGTCGTCAAAGAATCACTCACAACAGAAGTGCCATTGAGTGCGGCATCCCAGTATTTTTGATTCCGGCATGCATCAATCAAATCTACTACATCTGTAACAGGATTCAAAACTCGCAGCCCTACACGCATTGTATCAACAATAGCCTTGCCTTTTGTACAAGAGTTTGCTGAGGCTTTATCACCCGCTGCTTTAGCATAAAAAGAACCAAGGCCAAGACCTATAGCTGCAATTTTTAACCCGTTATTTGGAAGAGAAACTAAACCCGCCATAGTGCTCAAATTCTTCGGAGTGAATTCAACAGTTCTGCTGGAAGGGATGCCTTGGTAGGTTACTGGTGTAGTGCTCATTTAGCTGCCTTTTAAGGTTTTGAAAAGATTAATTGTAACGTATTGTAAATAAGTTGTAAAGATAGCGGCGGTTTTTTTCAAGCTATTTTAACGCTATCTTTACAATATCCGAGAGTAAAGAGGGTCCCTGGACAGCTCTTTTTGCCCTCAAGTTGCACGTTATCAAGGAGAATCGATCCTTTTTGACAGGCAATAATAATGCCTTTTTTAGAATTCCATTCAAGAATACTTCCGGGCTCTCCTTCCAAGTCTACCCAGGAAGCTTTTAAGATTTTAAGCTTTTTAGGCTCCCCTTTAATCACCACTTTCGTCCAACTTCCCGGCTCTTTATTACATCCACGGATATGATTATAAATAATTTTTGCATCTTTTTGAAAATCAATATAGGAGTCAACCAGCTCTAGCTTAGGTGCATAAGTTGCTTCTAAGTGATTTTGAGGAACGGGTATGGGAAGATCTTTTAATACCTGGAGTAGCGTTTTTTCTGCGATAGGGATTAAAGCTGTTTTTAGATCATCTGCATCCCAAGTGGGGTCAATAATGCAGGATTCTTGCAAAAGAATATCGCCCTCGTCCATACCGAGACTCATCTTCATGATTGTAATACCTGTAACAAGCTCCCCATTAATAATAGACCACTGAATAGGGGCCGCACCCCGAAGCTTTGGTAAAAGGCTTGCATGGACGTTAATAGCACCTAAGGGAGCCATTTCAAGCAAGGGAAGCCTGAGTATTTGGCCGTAGGCTACAACGACTAGTAGATCGGGCTTTAAAGCCTTTAACTCTTCTAAAAATAGGGGGTCGGAAGCCTTAAAGGGCTGAAAAACCCTAAGCCCTTGGTCTAGAGCAACTTGCTTTACTGCAGAGGGCTCAGCTTTTTTACTACGCCCTTGAGGCTTATCGGGTTGCGTTACAACAGCTATAGGAATATGCCCCGCTTCTATCAAACCTTTTAAAAGGGTAGCTGCAAAAGCCGGGGTTCCAAAGAAACATATTCTCATTCGAGATTATCTTCAGATTCAGAGCCCAGTTCTCTTAGGCCGATAAGCCCTCTCGTAGAAGATCTACAAAAATGCAAAAAGTGAGCAACTTCCGGAATTTGAGGGATTTCTTGGGCAATTTTTTGCAGAGCCTCTTCAAATGGCAGCCCCGAGCGGTAGATAAAACGAAAGGCCCGGCTCAACAGCTGGCGGGTTTCTTGCGGAATACCATGACGTTTGAGCCCTACTATATTAAGGCCACCAAAACGATAAGGAATACCCCCACCAATTGTGAAAGGAGGAACATCATGTGTTACCCGGCTCATACCACCAACCATAGCAAAGCTACCTATACGAGAAAATTGGTGGACAGGTGTAAGCCCCCCAATAATGGCGTAATCACCGACTGTCACATGACCAGCGAGTGTTGCATTATTAGACATGATTACGTTGTTACCAACTGTGCAATTATGCGCGATATGACAGTAAGCCATAATAAGGCAATTATCACCTACTTGGACAGTTGTTCCCTCACCAGCTGAAGAATTAATAGTCACAAATTCGCGAATTTCACAGTTTTTACCTATAACAACATAGGTCTTTTCTCCTTGAAACTTAAGGTCCTGCGTTTTTGTACCAATACTTGCACCTGGCCAAATTGTTGTCCCAGCCCCGATAGTTGTATGCCCATCAATATAAGCATGTGACTTAATAGTCACACCCTCTTCTAATGTCACTGTGCCTTTAATAATAGCATAGGGTTCTATAGTTACATTTTCACCTATAACAGCGCCCTCTTCAACGATGGCTGTTGGGTGAATCATTTGGTGCCTCAAGGCTCTTTCGATTAATTCTTGCGGGTGATTAGTATGCTGCATATTCAGTTCACTCAAATACTTTGTTTAGGGACAAGAGCAAAAGAGATCTCTGCATCTACTGCCACTTTTTCGTTATTAATAAGCGCGCGCACTTTGACACGCCCCCCTTTTGAGCTAAAATGAATGCCTTCTGCATGGAGATATAAAACATCTCCTGGCTTAACAGGATTACGAAATTTAGCTTGGGTAATATTTAAAAAAACGGCAATTTTATCTTGAAACCCTTTTTGATACACTAAAATACCGCCTACCTGAGCAAGCGCCTCTAAAAGTAAAACACCCGGCATAATGGGTGCATCGGGGAAATGACCCTGAAAAAAACCTTCATTAAAGGTAACGTTTTTAATGCCCACAATGCTTGGTTTATCCAAATCTGTTTCGATAATCTTATCTACAAGTAAAAAAGGGTAACGGTGAGGCAAAATTTTGAGAATGTCTTTAATATCTAACGTCATGTTCTCCTCGAGAGTGCATTATAAATAATTTTTGCAAAAGCTGTATTAGCCTGGTGGCCCGATTTTATAGCTATAATATGTGCTTGAAAAGGGAGTCCTACAAGAGCCAAATCCCCTACCATATCTAGCACCTTATGCCTAGCCATTTCATCTGGAAACTTCAATCCATCCTTACTAAAAATGACATCGTCTTTAATAACAACAGCATTTTCTAGACTTCCACCTCGGATGAGCCCTCTATCCATAAGCTGGCTAATTTCGTTATAAAGAGCAAATGTACGACAAGAAGCGAGCTCTTTTTTAAAAGAATCTTCTGTAATAATATGTGAGGTATATTGAGACTTAAGAGCTTCAGAACCAGGATAGTGGAGCGTATAGCTAATACGATATTCAGGTGATGGCAAGGCGACAATATGGATATCTCCTGCCGAATAATAGAGTGGCTCAGTTAGCTGAAAAATAGGCTTTTGTGCGCTTTGCTCTACTACCCCTGCTTCTTCAATCATTTTAATAAAGGGAAGAGAGCTTCCATCACCAATGGGCATTTCTGCTGCAGAAACCTGTAGAACAGCATTATCAATACCACAGGCATGAAGAGCTGCTAAGACATGTTCTACCGTATTAATACGCACAGAGCCGATACCAAGAGCCGTGCTGCGGGCTGTATCAACAACATATTCTACGCTTGCAGGAATCCGCGGCTTTCCAGGTAAATCTACGCGTTCAAAAACAAGGCCCGTCCCCTCCTTTGCTGGGAGAAATGAGAGCGTGACAGAACACCCTGTATGTACACCGATACCGGAAAAAGAAATAGATTCTTTTAATGTCTTTTGCTTACGCCAAAAAGAGGAATGCGCCATTGCCTTCTCGATTTTATAAGAGTAACAATCTTAAAGCCAATGCATAAGAAACACAAGAGAATCATCGGAGCATCCCCTAAATAGGCGTATAGTGTGGGGAAATGGCATATAGGCAAAGCCACATTTAATACACCCGCCTGATTTTCAGGCAAAGCTCCGAGCAGTCTACCATGGCCA
The DNA here is from genome assembly GCA_903839985.1 of uncultured bacterium. GTDB lineage: Bacteria > Chlamydiota > Chlamydiia > Chlamydiales > VFKH01 > VFKH01. Next base: position 14,223 of record CAIMEJ010000046.1, read on the forward strand.
TCCAGGGCAGCTGTCACCCCATTAGTTGAGGCCCTTGCCATAGAGAGGCCAAGCTCTACAGCTCTCAGCCTTGCATGAAAAAAATGCTGGCGCCCTAAAGTAGAATTAGGATACCAAGCATCGTTTACAATAAATACGAGAAAGTCTGGCTCAAGTTCGTGATTTTCTCGGACAAGATGTCCAAAAGTTTCTTCATAACAAATACCAATTCCACAGCGTTTACGCCCTTGGAAAATAAGAGGCCCTTCTCCTTGATTATAGGAGGCTTTCATCCCAAAACGTGCTGCTATAGGAGCGCACCATTCAAAAGGGATGTATTCCGCAAAAGGTAAAAGAACCCGTTTACCATATATTTGCTCAACTCCAGGGCTAATAAAAACAGCTGCCTGATAATTATCTACGTCAACACCTGCAATTACATCGGCATGGTACTCTTCACTAATTGAATGAAGGATCTCTTTGTTGGAAACAAAAGCGGAAGAGTTTGCCTGAGATGACCGCATAAATTTTTTATCAAAGGCTAGAGTCTCATAGCCGTAAGGCAAAACGCCCTCTGGCAGCACAATAAGCTCAGCCCCTTGAGCCCCTTCTAAAAGCGGCATAACTTTTTGCCAAATAGGAAAAGACTGGATAGCAACAGGAGGTATATTTGGCTGAACAAGTGCTACTTGTACTACTTCTTTCGAGGGGGCATTCAATAAAAGGTGTATAGACCCCCACAGAAAAACAATTGCGAAAGATCCTCCAGCTAAAAAATATCTCTTCGCTTTAACTAGTAAATTGGCGCTCATAACTAGGAAAGTAAACCCTAGAATACCAAAGAGACTAGCAAACTGAAGGAAAGGTAAAAAGCCCGTTAGACTTAAGCCGACAGGATTCCAGGAGTATCCGGATAAGAAAAAAAACCGACATCTTTCAAAAATTGTCCACAGGGCCGCTAAAGCAAAAATAGTGCTAAGTGACATTTTTTCTTTTACAAAAAGAGAAAAAAGCCCGAAAAAAAGCCCTAGCGCTAAACTAAAAAAGATCCAGCTTACGATAAGGCCTTCACCTACATACTCTACACTACCCATCCAGGACAACTGAACTAGCTGCACTAAACAGAAAAAGAGGGTGCTGTACCAAAACCGTTGCTGATGGATCTGCCAAAAAAGAGCAAAACCGCAAAAACTACTCACGAGCCCCAGCCAAGAGGACCATATAGGTTGGCCAAAAGCTACAATAAAAACAGCTAAAAGGAATATAAAGCTGTTCTTAAAATTAAACCGGGTTGTGGGAATCTCTACAATAGTCATTAAAAAATAATTTTTTATATAAAATACTAAGCCCCTCTATATTAGAGAGGGGCTTTATTGAAAAGAAGTTATTTAGTGTGGCAAGAACCGCTTTTGCAGCAACTCTTTGCATCAATGCTATAGCTCCCTGGACCAAAAGCGGCCAGAAGAAATAGAGCACCTAAATAAACAACATTCCGTACAAATTCTTCACGCACCGCATCTGTATGAGAAGCATCTACTGTCCAGAAACTATGGAACAAGTATGTAGCAGCGGCAAGAAAAATAATCAGCAGCCAAGCACCGATACGCGTTCTGTAACCCAAAACAACACTAATACCACCAAGTATCTCTATAACTGTTGCAAGCCCTAGAAAAAGAGCGGGATAAGGCAATTCGGTACTAGAAACAACCTGCACCATACTGGCCCAGTACTTAATTTTCATTAGACCTGATATGAGAAAGAGCGCCCCAATAATAACACGGCCCAGCAAAGCTAGCCAACTTTTCATAGGACAACAACAGCCACAGCTATTTCCTTTAGACATTCTATCTCCTTACTTAAATTTTAAAAATTAGCAGACTTCTTGCGTAACTTGCTTTGATTAAAAAATGAGCTATTTTTGATAAGACTTTCTGGAAAATTTTAAGAACATGTTTGGAGACAGGATCAGAAAATTTTACGGAGAAGAGGCCAAAAAGGGCACTTTTTGCAACCAAATAAAGTTAAGCAAGCAATCTATTCCCTTTTGTAGCCTTAGTTATGCTTTTTTTCAAAGACAAAAAAGTGTATACTCTTTTCCATGACACGTCTACCCTTTCGAGATTTTCATATTGTTCAGATTTTAAAGGCCTTTCGAGGAGAAAGTTGCCCTTTAGATCTTTTTATCAGCCGCTACTTTCGTGAGCATAAAAGTCTTGGATCTTCCGACAGGGCTGTAATTGCAGAAAGTGTTTACGACACAGTCCGCCAATGGGGATTAGAGGCTAACTACCTGGAAGTCCATGGCCTGAAAAATAATCTCCGAGGAACTCTCCCTCCTGTACTATTCAATCTACTGCATAAACACTTCGGAGAAGAGGGCGCTCTTTCCTTAGCTGAAGAGCTCAACAGAAGAGCTCCGACAACCATCCGAGCTAACCTACTCAAAATTACACGAGATCAACTTTTGGAAAAGTTTGCCGGCCGCTTTGCCGTGCGTCCTTGCCTTTATTCCCCAGCAGGTATTGTTTTTGAAGAGAAAACCAATTTTTTCACTCTTCCTGAGTTTACTGACGGCCTTTTTGAGATACAAGATGAAGCGAGTCAAATGGTTGCACATCAAATAGAGGCTAAGCCTGGTGACCATGTGCTTGATTATTGCAGCGGATCCGGTGGGAAAAGCTTAGCTTTAGCCTATCGGTTACAGGGCAAAGGGCAAATCTACCTGCATGATGTGCGCGAAAAAATTCTTATACAGGCGAAAAAACGCCTTGCCAGGGCTGGCATCCAAAATAGCCAACTTATCCATCATGAAGAGACGAAAAGACTGCGCTCCTTAAAAGGCCACATGGATTTTGTCTTAGCGGACGTTCCTTGCACAGGTACTGGTACCATGCGTCGTAATCCTGATATGAAATGGCGCTTTACAGAAGAGGGACTCACAAGACTTTTAGAACTGCAGCGGCAGATCTTTACAGAGGCCCTTCTTTTTCTTAAGCCAAAGGGAAAAATCGTTTATGCTACTTGCAGTTTGCTGCCTGATGAAAATCAGATGCAGACAGAGTATTTTTTAAAAAACCTTCCTCTTAAACAGGTTAAAGAACCTTTTTGTTGCCTTCCTGTTCAAGGTGGCATGGATGGTTTTTATGCCGTTGTTTTTGAACGAACAAACTGTTAAGCTACTGTTATGAAAAAGATTATCCTTCTATTTTTGGTTCTCTTTAGCTCTTGTTATGCCGCGGAGGATATTGTTGTCCAAAATCGCATCCTAGCGAAAATTAATACACAAGCCATCTCTGTAGTCGATGTTACCAAAAAAATGGATTTTATCTTTTTTAGAGAATTTCAGGCCTACGCTCATTCCAATGAGGCACGTCTTGAATTTTATGATGCTAACTGGCGCTCCTTTCTTGATGATATGATTGATGAACAACTTATTCTATCCAGTGCTAAAGAACTAAAAGTGACCGTCAGTGATGGGGAGGTTCGTCAAGAAATTGAAGATACTTTGGGACCAAACGTTATTGCCAAAATTGATCAGATGTCTCTTACCTATCCCGAAGTCTTTAAAATGGTTCAGAATGACCTTGTGGTAAGACGTATGGTCTATGCTATGGTCCAAAGCAAAGCAACAGCCTCTATTACTCCTGCTCGCCTCAAAGAGGCCTATGAAAAGTATTCTGCTGAAAATCCAGTAGAAGAAGCTTGGAACTATAAAGTATTAACAATCCGTGCGGAAAATGAGCTTGCTGCTATTGCAGCCTCCCAAATGCTTCTCAAAACAATCGATGTAGAAAAAGCTCCTGTAGATGAGGCAGTAAAAAAAATCTCCTTACAAGATGTAAAAATAACTCTTTCCGAAACTCTCAGCCGTACAGCAAAAAGTCTTTCCGAAGCCCACAAAGCCAGCTTAGCTGGATTGAAAAGCAAACAACACTCCTCTCCCATCCCTTCTGATAAAAAAGAGAAGGAAACTATTTTTCGTATTTTCTTTTTAGAGGACTATATAAATGGGGGCAAAGTCGAATTTGCTTCTATTGGCGACAACCTTAAGGGCTCTCTTGTTCAGCAGGCTGTTGGTATTGAATCGCTTGCTTGGCGAAAAAAATTACGCGAACGTTATGGGGTCGATCAAGATTATTTATCCCTTATGGTACCCGATAATTTCAAACCTTTCTCCCTACAAAGGTAATTATTCTTAAGCATGTTTAGACCGAGCGAGCTTCATTCCTTCCTAGATAGCATCGGAGCACGCGCTAAAAAAAGTCTTTCACAGAATTTTCTTATCGATGGCAATATTCTTGATAAAATAATTGCTTTAAGTGACTTAAAAGAGGGAGAAAATGTCCTCGAAATAGGTCCTGGACCAGGTGCTCTCACACAAAAACTGCTTCTAGCAGGCGCTCATGTAACGGCTGTAGAAAAAGATGCACTTTTTGCACAGCACCTGCCCTCACATCCTCATTTAAAAGTACTTAGTCAAGACATCAAAGACTTCGATATCGACTCTTTACGCCTTTCAGGTCAGAAAACAAAGATTGTAGCCAACCTGCCCTATCATTTAACCGCTGTTATATTGGGTATGTTTATTATCCACGGGGATATTTTTAGTAAGTTAGTGATCATGGTTCAGCATGAAGTAGCTCTGCGTATGATAGCAAAGCCAGATACACCTGATTACTCTTCCTTATCTGTTTTTTTGCAATATTATAGCACCCCCCGCTACGCTTTTAAAGTATCTCGTCATTGCTTTTCTCCTGCCCCTAAAATCGATTCTGCTGTCGTCCTTCTCGATTTAAAAGAGCGTATCGCCCCAGAAGGTTTTTTTCCTTTTGTAAGAGAGGCTTTCCAACAAAAACGCAAAATGCTGACAACGAGCCTAAGTGCTTTTGGAAAGGACCGCGTCCAGGGGGCTCTAATAAGCCTTGGCCTAGAAAAAGAAGCCAGACCTTCTGTGCTCTCTATAAATCAGTGGATTTCTCTTTACGAAAGCTTGACATTGAAGTAGCCAAACACCTACACTTTCTTTGATATGTTAAAAAAAATATTTCTTAAATTACTAGGCGTCACAAAAGATAACTCCCTCTTATTTTTTGCGGCCTTTTTTATTGTTTCTCTTATCAATATTAATTACTACATCTTGCGTAGCATAAGAAATACTTTAGCAGTCAGCTTAAGTTCTGTGGGAGCCGAGCTTATACCCGCCATTCAATTTTGGGCCCTTCTTCCCTTAACAGTTCTGCTCATCTACGGGCTATCTGTATTTATGCGCAAACATCGCCCCTCTAGTATCTTTATGTTTACAACAGGTGCTTTTTCTCTTTTTTTTCTCCTCTTCTCACTCTTTGTCTTTCCTAATAGAGGTGTTTTGGAGTCTTTCTCCTTTCCCTTACTTGCCAAAGCGATCCCCTCTTTAGGACACCTTCTTAATAATTGGACAGCCTCTCTTTATTATGTAGCTGCAGAACTCTGGAAGGTTGCTGTTTTAAGCGTGCTCTTTTTCGGTTTTTTGAATCAGCGCATCTCTCTTAAAATGGCAAAAGGGCTTTATTCCCCTATTTTACTTGGTGGTAGCCTTGGAGGGCTTGTAGCCGGGCCTGTAACGATCTTCTGCTCAGGCCTAGGAAAAAAACTGACAGGACCTCTTGCTTTAAGCTCCTGGCAGATATCCTTTATTTTTATGAGTACTATTTTGGCCCTCGTAGGGGGAATGATTATCCTGATTTTTTCTTGGCTGAAAAAAAGACTCAATGAACAAAATGCGGAAGGAAATGCGAGTGAAAGCCCTGACAAGCCACTTCCTATTGCCTTAATGGAATCTCTTAAAACTATTTTGCGCTCTCGCTATCTTTTTAGTCTCTGTATGATGGTTGTCTTTGATTATGTCGCCTATTATCTCTATGAAATCTTCTTTCTAGACATCCTCAAAAAAATCTATACCGATCCTAATAGTTACTGTGCATTTAATGGACGCCTCACTTTTTGGTCTAGCCTCCTAACAACTTTTAGTGCGCTATTTATTGCTCCCGTGATGCTTAAAAAATGCAAATGGCGTGTACCAGCACTCATCACTCCTCTTGTTGTGATGGTCTTCTCTTTTGGCTTTTTCGGCTGTACTATTTTTCATGATTCCGCCTTTATTATGGCTGTAGCAAGCTTTGCAGGCACCTCTTCTATGGGCCTAGCCGTGATTATTGGTTCGTGCCTCTTCTGTATGGCACGTGCTGCTAAAAGCACCGTATTTGATGCGAGTAAAGAGCTTGCCTTTATCCCCTTACCTCGTGAGCTCCAATCTAAAGGAAAGCTGATTGTGGATGGGCTTGCTAGTCGTACAGGCTGTGCTTTAGCGGCAGCTGTAAACCAAGTGCTTTTTGCCACTTTTAGTACTATAGAAGCTGGCATGCCCGCTGCTGCTATTCTTTCTTTTGGCGCTGTATCTATATGGATTCGAGGTGTATTACATGTAGGACGCGTGGTAGACAAAGCCTCTAATGAGGCCATTAACCAAGTCCCTTTATCGGAAGTTGCGTGAAATGCGCCACCAAATAAGGGCCAATGTTAACAAACTAAGTCCTCCTATTAAAGCCACATTCACCTTATTCGAATGAATATCCGCGGCGGCCACCAGAGGCACCTCTAGAACAGTAAAGCCCTCATCTGTCCTCCAGGAGATCTCGGCTACTCTTTGGCCTGCATGAATAGGCAGCTCAAGAGTGCTATTCCAGACAACTTTTTCGTAGAGTTGCGGCTCTTCAGAGGGATAATAGCTTAAGGACACTTCTTTCTCAGGGATAGCCTCAAGCTGTGTATTGCTTCTTTCGAGCTTTTTTTTTACGCTTTTTGAGGTGTTTTTTAAGAGCGTTTGGCTCACTTTTTCTTCGGCAAAGGCTGATTCAAAAAGATCT
>CAIMEJ010000047.1 GCA_903839985.1 uncultured bacterium
AATAAAAATTATTATCTATTCTTAATCAAAAATTAATACACATAAACTATAATTTTCTTATTAAAAGAGGAAAAATATAGTATGCCATCAGATTGCGCGATAAGTCCTTCTGCGGTAAGTAATACGGTAGCAGGTTCTAATTCCCTCCCTTCCCCTGTGAAAAGTCCATTTGGAAGTGTTGTAGGGCGCCCAGTTGCGCTTCCCCCTTCTTTGGAAGCTATCAAAAGCCAGATGGATGCCTTAATACAAGGATATAGCTCTGCTCTATCTCCGATCAGGGAAAGACCTCTGTTAGTAAGTAGTTTAGAGGAGTCTTCAAAAGCTGTTAAAGCCTTAGCCTTTATACGAGAACATATTTATGCAATAGCATCGGCATTAGCCGTTATTGTATCTACTATAGGCTTGATCCTTTGTCCTCTTTTATCACCTCTTTTTATTACCTCTTTCGTCTTGGCCGTTACGGGAACTGTTTTAGGTGTTGATTTAAGTCTGGGTGGCCGCTACATCTTTAAAAATTATGGCGCCAATAAAGAAGCTGAAACACGCCACACACTTTTGCTTCATTTGCGTAACTTAGAAGCGATAACCCCTGATCAACTATGGCAGCTACGCAGAGCAAAAGCAGATAAATCAGCTTTTATACAAGGTCTTGCAGGTGTTGCAGGTGAGATGGTTAACAAGGGTCTTATGAGCGAATCGCAAAAGGTAGAATGTTATAAGAAGCTCTCTATACCTTTATGGAGTAATTGCGATCAAGTTCTTCGCTATATGGCCTTCTTAACAGCTTTTCACGCCTCTCGCCAAAAAGTAAGGGAAGAATACCTTTCTTTGCATAACTACCTAGACGCTCATCAAGAGACAAAAAAAATAGTAGCCGAAACGGTAAAGACCATGCTACCAGAAGGCTTATTTGAGCGTTGGTTAGAGCCTCTTCTTAATTTACAAAAGATAGCTGCAGGTAGTCCCATGAGGCCTCAATTAAAGGAATTTAAAGTTCGTTTCCTAGATTGGCTATATGAACAAATCCTAGGTCATGGGATTACATCTAAAGAAGCTCATGACTATGAGAGTAGATTTGACGAGCTTTTATTTGAGGCTTTGGGCAAGGCTTCTTCAGAGGACTTAGAAGAGCACTCTGTAAGGCCATTGGTAACGCCTTTAGTAGCACCTTCGGACGAGCGCCCACTGAAAAAAGCACTTGTTATTATTAGCTCCGGGGGTGGCGGGCATATATCTATAGCAGAGGCTACTAGAAAAGCTTTAGAAGCAGATTTGCAGTATAGATGGGAGATTAAAGTTATTAATCCTCTTGAAGAGTCTTGTTCGGGTATTGATCCTATCCTCATCTTTTCAAAAGTATTAGGTATCCGAACAGAAGAGGGAAAGCATTATAACGCGGAACAATTTTTTAGTTATTTACTGAAACATGATTACCGATTTGCGGTTAATACACTTATTAGTTTTGGTAGAAAATATGTTGCGAGGAATGCAGAGCTTATCGAAAAGGGTATGGATGAAAAAATAGAGAAGGAACAGCCTGATGTTATTTTTTCTAACGTTCCTTTTATTAATGGTGCAGCTAGCCGCGCTGCTGCTAAACGCCAGATTCCTTTTATCCTTACTCCCGGAGATATGAAAAGCAATTATTATGGGCTTAATATTTCTTCACCTGAAGACAGTAGATTTAAGTGTGCACTGGCCTATCCACAATGGTCCCTTTTGGACAAAAGTGATTGGATGGAAGCCAATTTACGCCCGGGCCAATTGTCCGTTGTAGGCTTCCCTCTAAGACCCGAGTTCTGCAAAGAGAAATCTACTGAAGAAGTAAGAGAGTCATTGGCAGAATATGAGCTTCCAGCAGATAAAAAAATCATTACTCTTATGATGGGTGCTCAAGGCTCTAAGGCTATTTTGGACTATCTTCATCGTTTAGTTAATCCCAAATGTCCCGCCATGCATATTTTAGTTCTCTGTGGTAAGAATGAAGAGATAATTACTAAAATTCAGGAAGTTTTTAAAACGCATTTGAAAGAACATGCCATTACCATCCAGCCAATTGGGTTTACTCAGAAAGTAGCAGATATCTTACGCCGAAGTGATTTGTATATTACAAAAACAGGGGGTAATTCAGTAGCAGAGGCCTGGGCTCTGAGTAAAAATACGCTTTTCGACCCTCCAGGCATTGCAGGAGAAGTTCACAATGTAGAGATATCCGAAGAAATGGGTTTTGGTAAGATGATTCGCCCAGAGGATGATTTAGGAGCTGTTGTAACAGAGATTTTTGCAAAAAAAGATGCGGAATTAACCCTTGCTCAGAAAAGAGTTAGGCATTATTTCCAAAATTTTGCTAAGAACATCTTAACAGAGGTTCATCATGTCTTATCTTAATAGAGCTCAAGAAACCGATAATTCTAAAGTTTATGAAAAGAGATGGAGAGAAGCCGGCTATCCTCCAGAGGTCTTTAAACTAGATTGCGCAAAATTTATATTCGATGATTATTACAATGAACCTATGGCCTATTATGGACATAAGATAGTAATCCTTGATGGAGAGGCGGCTCTGCCCTTTCGTGGAGAAGTCCTCAAATGGAGTGTGCTTAAAAAATCTGTGTTCCCAGATAAGACACGTTATCCTTATCTAGAAAACGGGTTTGCACTGAGTGCTCCACGAATAAAACCCATCAGGCATGATACTCCTAATGGAAAATATGCTTTTACAGTTTTTACTACAGTTATAGGAGATGAGAACTCTCTACAGCCTGCTATGCATTCCTATTTTGAAGTTACTAAGCCAAATGGAGAGGTTTATAATTTTGGGCTTGTAGGTAATAGAGAGAGCGCTAAAGGTGGCGTTTCTTATGGGTATTCAACAGTTAATGCCCCCCTTAAGTGCCCTGATTTATGTGCATTTATGGTAGATAAGACAATTTACAAGACACCTTTTGACCTCAAGATAGAGGATGGTGAGAAAATCTGGGAACAACTAGAGCAAGAATCTACAAATGGCGTCCCTTATAGTTTTTTAGAAAATAATTGCGCTCATTTTGTGGCAAGCCATGCGAAAGTAGTGGGTATTGATATACCTGTTAATCGATCGCTTTTGGGTATAATTCTTCCTGAAAGGTTTAATTTAGCAGCAGAAAGGGTGTGGAGTAAGGTTCCCTCTCTGTTTAGAAATATTTTCACAGCTCTTTCTAAGATCGTGCTACTGGTCCCCACTATTTTTTTAAATAGTATAGGGTATTGTTTTTTAGGAGGTTGGAGAAAAGCTGATTGGCAACAGCGGAAGGTGGCCATTATTGCGAATCCATACGACTTTTTCTTTAAATTCCCTACGCTCAATAGACCTTGGGCAGTTCTTGAATGGCAAAAAGAACAAAAGCAGACTATTAAACAGGCTCCAAAAAAGGTTTAATTATGACAGATATTAAATGTAAATGGACAGAAGCTGGCTATCCTCCAGAGGCCTTTAATGAAGAATGCGCCAAGTTTATTTTTGGCAGCCATTACAATCAGCGCATTTCCTATTATGGACATAAGGTAGAGGTTCTGAATAAAGAGGCTGCGCTACTCTTGGACGGACGTCTCCTTGAATGGAGTCAGTTTAAGAAGCTAGAAGGGAACTATGTTTATTTACAGACCGGCTTTAAACTTGAAGATAGTCATGAAATAAGACCTATTCGCCAAGAAAAAGCAAGCGGAGAATATCTTTTTACTGTCTGTAATGCGGTGCGTAATTATGCAAAGCCGATCTTTAAAGAAATGCATTCTTATTTTGAGCTGACCTGCCCAGATGGAAAAATATATAACTTTGGACTACAGTCGACCGATGAGATAGAAAAGGGGGGTGTTTCCTATGGATTTGCCACCGTTACCGGAAACCTTAGTTGTCCAGATAGTAATGAATTTATGGGGGAAAGGGTAACTATTCATAAGACTCCTAGCTCTATTTCTCAGGAAAAAGGCGAAGCTCTTTTGGAGCAGTTAAGAAGGGAGAAAAAAGAGGGATTGCCATTTAATTGGTGGCAAAATAATTGCGCTCATTTTGTGGCTAGCCATGCGAGTGTAGTAGACATCGATATTTCTGTTCACCGTTCATTACTTGGTATGTGGCTCCCCAACAAATTTAATCTGGCTGTGGAGTGTTATATAGACAGCTTGCCGAAAATAGCCCAAAATATTTTGACTGTGATAGCAAAAATCCTGCTTTTTATCCCTACTATTTTTGTGAATATGATAACCTATCTGTTTTTAGGAGCATGGAGAGCCTTTTCTCACAATAAAAGGAGAGTCGCACTCATCTGTAATCCTTATGATTTTTTCTTTAAGTTACCTACTGTAAATATGCCGCACGCTCTTTTAGCTTGGCAGAAAGAACAAAAAAATACGTATACAGAAAGTGCTACTCGGATCGTTGGAGCCCTTATATGACGATAGCTTTATCTCATTCCTATAGGGGACCTTTTGAAGCAATGGGGACTACTTTTGAGTACATAGGAAGGGCTATTCCTGTGGCCATATGTATCCTTTGCGTGAAAGAGGTTGTAACTAGCTCTATAGCGATTTCAGATAGAGTAAAGCATAATGTAGCACTCGATATCAAAAAGTATATTGGGCTTATTATAGAGAACATCTGCCGTTTGACGACCTTTGTTTTATCAGCAGTCCCTTTAGCGCTATCTATTTGTAAAGCGGCTTTACAGGGATCTCTTCGATTAGTATTAAATATTATTTCAACTCTTTTAAGCGGGCTCTATTTTATCTGGAATATAGTTAAAGAGATTCGCTTGCTAGTTGCTACCTATAAGACTATGGATATCCTGGATAAGGCTTTTGGATTATCTACAGATAAGGAAAAAGTAGCTTTAGGATTAGGGGAGTTTCATAATCTAAAAAAAGAGCGTGATAGGGCTATGGAAAAGGCTCTTTTAAAAGTTGCTCCAGGGCTAGTAGAGAAGGCCCGCTCTTTGATGACCATCGATACAGAAGAGTGTATGAAAGAAAGGTTTGGTGCACATAGCTTTAAATTATTACACCAGGCGGATAAAGCTAGTTCACTAGATGTAAAGCTGCAGGGCCTTAAAGATGCGCGTGCTTTAATGAGAGTAAAAGAAGTTTCCCACTATTTAGAAATTGTAGCCTCAGTAGCTGCGGCTACAGCCGGTATATTTGAGCTAGTCTTCCCAACTTTTGGGCTTATTGCTTTAGCTGGCATGGGTGCTTGGGCTGTTGCCGGTAGTGGATGGGTCACCAATCTCATTTTATGTTTAATCATGGATAAGAGGACTAAAGATCTGATGGAAAAGTGTAATATAGAGCCCAAGGCTCTTACTCCCCAAACAGTTTAATTTAGAGAATACGGCACTTGTCATGTTCGCTGTATTCTTCTCGCACCTTGTTAAGAAGTAATTCACTTGGTGGGCAGGGCTCCACGCCCCAGATCTCTTTGGCATATTTACGGACGGCAATATCAATAGAAAAAGGTCCCATACTTGCTAGATTATGGAGGGCGGTAGAGGCCCATTTTTCCGGTTGTATATACAGTTCCTCTACTTTTTTTTGAGTACTAAGATAGGCCGGAAGGTCATAGAGGACAAAATAGTGGTCGGGATTATCACCTTCAATTAGGCTGTGGTAAATGGCCAAAAAGGCTTCATGTTCTTCTGTATTTTCAGCAAAAGTTCTATTGGTAAGTAATTGGAGGGCTGAATGAATCAAAGGATGCTCTTCTAGAATTTTCCAGGGGGAGTATTCCATATGATTAAGTTCTTCACTTGTGGCTCCAAAACCAAAGGGCCAGAATTCTGCGGTAATAGCCTCTTCCATTTCAATATTAGCACCATCCGGAGTGCCTATAGTCAGTGCCCCATTCATGGCCAGCTTCATATTACCAGTACCCGAAGCTTCCGTACCTGATGTGGAGATTTGCTGGGAGAGGTCCGCTGCGGGGATGATGAGTTCTGCTTTGGAAACATTATAATTTTCTACAAAAAGCACCTGGAGCTTACCCTCTGTCAGAGGGTCTTTATTAATTTTACGTGCTACAGCACATATAAGGCGCAAAATATGTTTAGCCATGACATAGCCAGGAGCTGCTTTCCCAGCAAAAAGAACTGCTCTTTTTATAGGATGACTTGTCGGATTTTCTTTCAGCTCAAGATAGAGAATAATGACATGTAAAATGTTCATTAGCTGACGTTTATATTCATGAAAGCGTTTAATCTGAACATCAATCAGCCAAGAAGAGTCTAAGAGAGGTGACTGGGTTTTTATTAAGGCAATAAGAGCTTCTTTATTGGCTTTTTTAATAGCCAGGAACTCTTGAATAGAGTCAGGATCATCTGCAAAAGAGTGCATCTGTTCGATCTTTTCAAAATGAATAATCCATTCTCTACCAATACGTTTACTGATAAATTCTGCAAGTAAAGGGTTACAGTTAAGAAGCCAGCGTCTTTGGGTGACACCATTGGTGATATTAATAAAACGCTCAGGGAATAGCTCATAAAAGTCACGAAAAAGATGCTTTTTTAAGATCTCTGTATGCAGCTTGGCTACGCCATTAATATGGTGTGAGGTAGCTATAAGTAGGTTAGCCATACGCACTTGTCCTCCCTCAAGAATAGAAAGGCGACGAACTTTTTCTTCATCACCTGGGTATTGTATGCGGATACTGCTGCAGAAGCGGTCATTAATTTTTTCAAGCAGAGCATGGTGGCAGGGTAAAAGACTTTTTAAGCGTGACTCATTCCACTCTTCAAGAGCTTCTTTCATCACTGTATGATTTGTATAGCTTACGATCTTATTAACAGTTCCCCAGGCATCATCAAAAGTAAAGCTTCCTTCTTTCATGAGGCGCCACATAAGTTCTGTTACAATCAGTGCTGGATGGGTATCGTTCACCTGAATGCGTACTTTATCACCAAAAAGAGAGAGGTCGGGATGAAATTCACGAAAAGAGCGCAGAATATCTTGGCAGGAGGCAGAGGCTAGCAGATATTCTTGTTTCAGGCGGATACGCTTACCTACTTCATGATTATCATTGGGATAAAGAACATCTGTTAAAAGGGTATTTTCTACAGCCTGGTCCAGCTGGCCAGAATTATAGCGCTGTAGTTGAAAATTACGGGGAGATTCTTTTGTAGACCAGAGTCGTAATGTGACAACAGAAAAAGGATTCCCATTGCCAAACCCAATAATCGGCAGGTCATAGGGAAGAGCTCTAACCTCTTCATTATCATATATATGCATATGGTCTTCTGAAGGGCGGCCTCCAAAATGAATATGGGTGGCTGCTGTATCACGGCGAAATTCCCAAGGATTTTCATAAAGCAACCAACAATCGGGTTTTTCTACCTGCACACCATTCCAAATCTCCTGCTCGAAGATACCATATTGGTAGCGCAGCCCATAGCCCATCCCAGGTAGGTCGGTTGTGGCAAAAGAGTCCAGAAAGCAGGAGGCTAAGCGCCCAAGACCTCCATTGCCAAGGGCCGGGTCACTTTCATAAGACATAATTTGAGATAAGCTGCGCCCTAATCCTTTCATAACAGCCTGAACAAGAGGCAAAGCATTCAAATTACTGAGGTTATTACCCAGAATTCTTCCTGGAAGATATTCCATAGAAAGATAATAAACCCTTCGAACATCTTTGGCTGCCCATGTGTGAGTAGTAGTTGTCCAGTGGATCATGACTTCTTCACGCAAAGCGTGAGAGAGCACTTGATAAAGCTCTTGGGGCGTTGCCTCTTCAATAACGCGGCCCAGGGTCGTAATCAAGTAATGTTTGATCTTATGAATAAGATTTGTGACTTGGGTTTCAAAGATAGCATCATTCATCATTGCACATATTATCAGATTATTTTTTAATGGCGAGAAAAGAAAAGGTAACGATTTTTATGGAAAAATACGATTTGATAGTTATTGGCTCAGGACCAGCTGGAGAAAAGGCTGCTGTAAAGGCTGCTTACTTCGGTAAAAAAGTCGCTATTATTGAAAAAGAGCATAATTACGGGGGCGCTGGGGTTAATACGGGAACTCTGCCCTCTAAAACGCTCAAAGAGACAGCACTTTTTTTCTCTGGTAAATATGAGAAAGGACTCTTTGGCGTAGAAAGAACGCTCAAGCACCAAGCCACTATAGATGACTTTATGTTCCGTAAAAACTTTGTTATTCAGTCAGAGGCTAATGAGATACATCGCAATTTACAAATTCATAAAGTAGCGATTTTTCATGGAACGGCAAGCTTTGTAGATGAGCATACCATTCAAATTGATGGAGATAATGCCTGCCAGATTTGGGGCAAATTTATTATTATTGCAACAGGTTCATATCCCTTTCATCCAGAAGGAATTCCATTTGATCATGACCGTATTTTAGATTCGGATACTATTCTTAATATTACACGTATCCCCCAATCAATCTGTATCGTAGGAGCAGGTGTTATTGGCTGTGAATATGCCACCATATTTGCCACTATGGGAGCTAAGGTTTATCTGGTAAATCGCACCGATGAAATTCTCTCTTTTGTAGACAAAGAAATTACGGCAGAACTGATTACTTCGATGAAAAATGATCAGATAGAGATCTTTTTCAACGATGAGGTTAAGTCTATTAATGTGCCGGAAACAGAACGCGAGTTTGTAAGGGTAGGGCTTAGTAGCGGGAAATGGCTCCATGTAGATATGTTTCTTTATGCAGCTGGGCGTAATGGGTGTACTAAAAAGCTGAATCTAGAAAAAGTAGGTATACCTGTTGGTAAACGTGAGCAATTAGTAGTTGATGAGCAGTATAGGACAAATATACCTAATATCTTTGCAGTAGGTGATGTTATCGGGTTCCCAGCATTGAATAGCACGGGTATGGACCAGGGCCGAGTAGCTGTTACACACATGTTTGATACTAAGGACTTAGATGCTCTAGCTAAGATCTTTCCTTATGGTATTTATACAGTTCCCGAGGTCTCTATGGTGGGTTTAACAGAAGAAGAAGCCAAGAAGCAGGGCATTGATTACTGTGTAGGCCGTGCTAAGCATGTAGATATGGCAAGAGGTAAGATTATGGGCGCAAAAAATGGTATGCTGAAGATTGTTTTTGCGAAAAAAGATCTCACGATACTAGGCGTGCATGTTATTGGGCCTTTAGCCACCGAGTTAATACACTATGGTCTTTGTCTTATTGAATCTAAGAGAACGGTGATGCAGGTTATTGCCACGGTATTTAATTATCCAACTTTGCATGACCTTTATAAGTATGCCTGCTATGATGGTCTTGGCAATTTATCCGGCCATAAAATTAAGCTGTAAGGCCTTTATGTATCCAAAGTCTCACTGTATTAGCGTCTACCTTATCTGTAAGGGAGAGTATCTGCTTTTAAGAAGAAAGGCCGAGTATCTGAAAGGAACCTGGCAAATGGTTACAGGTGGTATTAATGAAGGTGAAAAGGCCTATACAGCTGCCCTAAGAGAGCTTGAAGAAGAGACGGGTGTTATTCCCGATTCCTTCTATTCGGGCGATGCGGTCGAAACTTTTTACATGAAAGTTATCGATAAGATCGCTTTCGTTCCTGTCTTTGTGGCCTTTATAAAGGAAAAGCCCCTTATCAAGCTCACAGAACATGATGCGTTTCTATGGCTTTCTTTTGAAGAAGCCCACAAAAAGCTCCTCTTTGCTGAACAAAAAAGAGTCATTACCCATATTCAGGAAGCCTTTGTTCTTCAGCAACCCTCTAGCTTTCATTTGATCTATGAAAAGTGAGCGCTTTGTTTTAACGACAGCGCTTTTTTTGCGAGCACTGCTAGGGCTCTTGGTAACAAGCCTTCTTGCCATTTACTTGGTGCCCGATGAGGCGCAGTATTTTCTGTGGAGTCAGGATCTGGGTCTTTCTTATTATAGTAAGCCTCCGGGTATTGCCTACCAGATAGCTCTTAGCACCTTTTTGGCTGGAGATAGTGAGGCGGGGATTCGTTTCCTTTCGGTTGTCATATCCGCTCTTATAGGTTTTGTTCTCTACAGGATTGCACGGAATTTAAGATTCAATAAACAAATTTCTCTTTATGCACCTCTAGTTTTCTGTTTTTCCCCCATCGGCATCTTAGGTTCCTTTGCAGCTACGACAGATGGGGGAATGCTCCTTTTTGCTCTTTTAGCTTTTAATGCACTGATAAAGGGCCCTCAGTGGCCTCTTTTCGGTCTTTTTATCATGTTATCAGCTCTTTTTAAGTGGACCGGCTATCTCATGTGGCTTCCCGCTTTGTTAGGAATTATTCTCTATCCAGAGTGGCGTAAAAAGAGTGTAGGTATCGCTATTTTGATCTCTCTTTTAGCTTTTATTCCCCCCCTTGTTTGGAACGCGGAGCGAGGATGGCCCTCATTTTTACACGTTTTCCATCAAATTGCTCCTGTAAAAAAGGCCCCACCCAATCCACTAGCTTTCTTTGGATCACAGGCTCTCCTCCTTTTTCCTGTGCCTTTTTATTATTTTGTGAAGGCTTTGTTACGCTCCTTAAAAAGACCAAAACCCCATGCAATAGCCTTTCCTGCATATACAGCTGGAATAATACTCGCTATTTTTGGAGGGTTATCATTCTTTGAAAAAGTGCAGGCAAATTGGGCTATTCTTTTTATGCCTTTTGGAGCACTTGCAGCAGCATCTATAGGTTCTTTGCGCATTTTAAAAATATCTATTATTATTTCTGTCATTTTATCACTGGTAATGCTGCTTGTGCCTGTCCTCGAAAAACAAAAACGCACAGCCATTCCTTACCGCTATAATATCTTCAAAGATGCCATGGGATGGGATCAGTTGCAGGTTCTCCTCAAAAAAGAGCCAGCACACGATTTCTTCTTTAGTAATACGTATCAGATGGCCAGCATTCTCTCTTATTATGGGCCCTCAAGAGGATATATGCTTAATATCGACGGTCGCCGGCAATCCCACTTTACCTATATGCCCTCTATGGCGGAAGAACAGAAAAATAAAAATGGTCTTTTTGTACGCCTAGAAGAAAAGCCCTTCGACCGTAGCTCTGTTATCAGCCGCGTAGAAGCGCAGTTGGGACCCTATTTTGAATCGGTCCGTTTTAAAGGTGAATATCCTATTTTTTCTACAAAAAATAAACCTGTGAAGTGGGTTCTTCTTTTTGATTGCCAAGACTATAATGGATTAGAGCCCGAAAAAAGCGTTATCTACTAGATAAATGTAGTAGACTGACGGCTTGGAGGGAGGGGGATTTCTTTATAGGGAAGGACCTTGAAATATTGGTGCAGCACTTTTTTCAAAGACTCTCCAATTGCTTCCTTGTGGGTAAAATGCTCTTTAAGAGGTGTGATAAAATCAAGATGGCCGCGACCTTGACGGTAGGCAGGCATTTTTTCTGGCATGGAGAGCATTTCCATGCGTGCTGGATCATAGTCCCAGAGAAAAGAGGTGTGGTGAAGCCAGCGATCTTTCTTAATATATTGGGCATTGCCACCAAATTTCCTGTCTCCAAAGACATAGTCATTATCACGCAGCTTAAATAGGGGAAATACTTGGCTATAAAGGGTTTCTGTCCACTGCATAATAGCTTTGGGCTCAGCAGGAATGTCAACATCTATTTTGTTGAATATAAAAGTTATAAATATCGTATTTTCATCAACAACGACGGTGCCTCCTCCACTAAAGCGTTTAATAAGAGGAAGGGGAGCATTCTCTTTTTTCCCCGAGATGCCCATAACGATAGCGGGGGTAGATCCGTAATTAATGAGGCAAATATTACGTGTGTCTGCGCGTAAAAGCTGCTCTTCTAAGATAAGCTGCTCATAAATAGGAGTAAAACCCCTTTCAATCAGGTGAAGGGTTTTCAAGCACTTACCTTATTACGGCCGGCATGTTTGGAGGCATACATACAGCTATCAGCTTTTTGAATCAGCTCCTCAAGCGTCGTGCAATCTTTATGCAGGCAAGCCACGCCTATAGATATAGTGAGCCCAATCTCTACGCCTTCAAAGTGAAGGGGGGTGCTTTCTGTTTTTTTACGTAATTTTTCAGCTACAAGGAGAGCATTTTCAGGCGAAGTGTTAGGGAGGATGATCACAAATTCTTCTCCGCCAAAGCGGGCTACAATATCGTAATTACGCAGAGATTTAGATAAAAGTTCCGCAAAGTGTTTAAGCATGCTATCACCTGCTAAATGACCATGCTGATCATTTATTTTTTTAAAGTGATCGAAATCAATCATTAATAGGGAAAGAGGCTGGTTAGTGCGCTGAGCTTTGGCAAGCTCTTTACGGGCCATCTCATAAAGAGCCCAGCGATTATAGATTTTTGTGAGGGGATCGTGTTCAGCTATTTTTTGTAATTTACGCGACTTATTGCCCAGTTTTTTAGCCGTTTTGTTATAGCTTTTTGCTAGTAATAGCGCCACTTGAACCTGCTCTTCTTTCAGCGGGCGGTAGAGAAAATTGGTAATTCCTGCGCGAATAGCCTCTTCCGTCATAGTAATATCTTTTTTACTCATCAAGAGAAGGACTGGAATAGTAGAAAACTTTTTAATGAGGCGCAGCTGTTCACAAAGCTGAATAGCGGGTGTAATTTTTGTTTTGGCATCAATAATAATGAGATCAACCCGTTTTTCAAAGAGGAGAAAGAAGGGGAGTGCTTTGGAATTACTCACTAAAAGTTCGAAATCAGGCGATAAAATCTTATGAAGGGAGGTTTTTGTGCTCACAGAGTCTGTAATTAAGAGAATGGTAGGGTGAGGGTTTTTTTTAAGCATATCCCAAGTCTTTACCTTGTTTCTTGTAGAATATCATAAAAGTCCTTATCATTGCTGCCAGATTAAAATTATACACCTGAGGAGTTCTTAAGTGTCATCCGTTAAGAAAAAGCGTAAATATAAGATTTCTAAACACAAACGTAAAAAACGCAGCCGTCGCGATAGACATAAAACTCGCTAGACTATTATTTCATGTGGGCCTATCCGCAAGTTTTTGACGTTATTGTTGTAGGTGCGGGACATGCGGGATGTGAAGCGGCATTAGCTTCTGCCCGTATGGGCCAACAGACCCTTTTGCTTACAATGAATCTCGACACGATTGCAAAAATGAGTTGCAATCCAGCTGTTGGGGGCATTGGCAAGGGCCATATGGTAAGAGAAATTGATGCCTTAGGTGGAGAGATCGGTAGAGTTACTGATCAGACCGGTATCCAATTTCGTATGCTGAATAGTACAAAAGGCCCAGCTGTTTGGGCGCCTCGAGCTCAGGCTGATAAGATGGCTTATCAACTAGAAATGAAGAAGCGCCTTGAAAACACGCCGGGCCTTTTTATTAAACAAGCCACTATTGAATCACTTATTGTGGAAAACGATGCTATCAAAGGCGTTCGCACACAAGAAGGTATTGCCTACGAGGGCAAAGCAGTTGTCCTTTCTGCCGGCACATTCATGCAAGGCATGATCCATATCGGACAGATTACTTTTGGCGGCGGACGTTTGGGGGATAAGCCCTCCTCCGGTCTTTCCAAGAACCTGGAAAGTTATGGTATTAAAATGGGGCGCCTTAAAACAGGCACGCCTCCGCGTATCAATAGCCGCTCCATCGATTATAGCAAATGTGAAGAGCAAAAAGGGGATCCCGGCGTCTTCTTTTCTTATGAAAATAATGGCAGCCATCCGATGCCACAAGTC
This sequence comes from uncultured bacterium, assembly GCA_903839985.1. Taxonomy (GTDB): domain Bacteria; phylum Chlamydiota; class Chlamydiia; order Chlamydiales; family VFKH01; genus VFKH01. Next base: position 13,668 of record CAIMEJ010000047.1, read on the forward strand.
TCTTGTTGGATTACTTATACCTCTTCTCTGACCAAAGAGATTGTTGAAGCTAATATTCTTAAATCAGCTATGTATTCCGGTAACATTTCAGGTGTAGGCCCTCGTTATTGCCCCTCGATTGAAGATAAATTTAAGCGATTTGCTGATAAAGAGAGGCATCAGCTCTTTTTAGAACCAGAGGGTCTGGGAACAAATGAAGTCTATGTGAACGGCATTTCCTCTTCACTGCCTTTTGATGTTCAATACCAGATGATCCATAGTGTGATAGGCCTGGAGCAGGCAGAGATTATGAGACCGGCCTATGCTATTGAATATGATTATGTCCTCTGCGGTCAAATGGATTATTCCCTTGAAAGCCGTCATGTAGCAGGGCTTTTCTTTGCTGGGCAGATTAACGGAACCACTGGATATGAAGAGGCGGCTGGCCAAGGACTTATAGCAGGTATTAATGCTGCTTCTAAAGTGATGGGTAGAGCCCCGCTTATTCTAAAGCGCTCGGAGGCTTATCTCGGGGTCATGATTGATGATCTTGTAAATAAGCCCCTGGATGAACCCTACCGAATGTTTACAAGCAGGGCCGAGCATCGCTTGCTGCTAAGGCAGGATAATGCAGATGTTCGACTAAGGCAATATGGATATGAGCTGGGCCTGATCACAAAAGAGCAGATGGATAAAACGCTTAATAAGCAGCAAACAATCGAAAGTGAACAGGAAAGACTCTCCCGTATTTATAAAACAGTTAATGGAAAGAGCACCTCTATCGCCCAGCTTCTTTGTCGCCCGGATGTCTCCTGGCAGCAGCTTTTAGAAGACTACCCTCAAGAGATGCGCTCTTTCGGTCCAGAAATTGATAATTTAGTAGAGCTCGAGCTTAAATATGCCGGGTATATTAAGAGGCAATCCTCTGAAATTAAAAGACTTGAGTCGGAAGAGAGCTTGGCTATTCCTGATAGCTTTGATTTTTCCACTGTTGTGGGTCTTAGTACAGAATCTCGACAAAAACTGATGCGTGTACGTCCTAAAATGCTTGGTCAAGCAGGGCGTATTGCAGGTGTTAATCCATCTGATCTTTCCGTTTTAATGGTCGCTTTGAAATCCCGTTAGTTGTATCCTGCCACCTATGACAATAGAGAGTTTAAGAGTAAAAGTAGCCCCCCATTCTAAAGAATCAGAAATGATGGTTCTTGGGTGTATGTTAACATCTATTAACAGCTTAAATGTAGCGGCAGATGCTCTTGACGAAAGTGATTTCTATTTTAATGAGCACAAGATCATCTTTCAAGTGCTTAAGAATGCTTACCGATCTGATAAGCCAGCAGATATCCACATTGTTGCAGAAGAGTTAAAGAGGCAAGGTAAGTTAGGAGTTGTAGGTGGAGTTGCTTATGTGACAACACTTGCCCAATACGCTGGGACCTCTGCCTATATCGAAGAATACGTTTCTCTAGTCAGCAACAAAGCTATATTAAGACGCATGATTCACGCGGCTCAAATCGTGGAAAAAGCGGCCTTAGAAGAGCCCGAAGATGTTCATAGCGCCCTTGATGAAGCACAGGCCCATTTTTTTACTATCAGCCAAACAGCTAGCACAGCCGCAGGCCTTCATATCCGTGAGCTGATACTAGGTTCTAAGGCATCTGCTGAAAAACCCTTCTTAAAAGAGCTTCAGGATAAGCAGGAGTTTTTTGCAGTTAACGGCGCTGCTGCTGCCGGCATTACAGGTGTTGCCACCCATTTTGTTGATCTAGATAAGATGATCAACGGTATGAATAACAGTAACTTAATGATTCTTGCTGCACGTCCTGCTATGGGAAAAACAGCCCTTGCTTTAAATATTGCGGAAAATATCTGCTTTAAAGGTAAAGTCCCTGTAGGCATCTTCTCTTTAGAAATGAGTGCTAAGCAGTTGCTCCATCGTCTTATTTGTTCACAAGCGAATGTAGAGTCTGAAAAGGTTAAAACAGGGGCCTTGAGTGGTGCAGAGTTTCAGCGTATCGTCGAGGCTGTCGGTGAAATGCAGCAGCATACGATGATTATCGATGATCAACCCGGCCTTAAAATTACTGACCTACGAGCCCGTGCACGCCGGATGAAAGAGAATTTTAATATTGGATTTCTGGTTATAGATTACCTTCAGCTTATTTCAGGCTCTGGCCAAAATCGAGGTGCTGAAAACCGCCAAGTTGAGATCTCTGAAATTTCCCGCCTTCTGAAAAATCTAGCCCGTGAACTAGACATCCCTATTATCTGCCTCTCTCAGCTTTCGCGTAAAGTAGAAGATCGTGCCGGCCACCGCCCTATGATGAGCGATCTTCGCGAATCGGGCTCTATCGAGCAAGATAGCGACATCGTGATGTTCCTTTTACGTCGGGAATATTATGATCCGCTTGACAAACCAGGCATGGCTGAGCTGATTGTAGCTAAAAATCGTCATGGGGCCATTGGCAGCGTACACCTTACCTACCGTAAGGAAGTGGTGCAGTTTGGTAGCTATACAGCCACGAAGGCTGCCTCCTCGTTTAGAAGCTCTAACAACGAAGATGATCCTTTTAAGGATTTCTCTTAACAGAAACAGGGCATCTATCCTATTATACTCCTTCTACGGAAAGATGGCTGAGCGGCCTAAGGCACGTCCCTGCTAAGGACGCGTACTCTGTGAAGGGTACCGAGAGTTCAAATCTCTCTCTTTCCGTATTTTTTCACGTATTCAAACATAATCCTATAAAAGTTCTATTTTTAAGGATCCTTTAACGGTTCTTCCTTCCTTTTTGACAATTATTTCGATTGTCACTACCCTTCATTTTATGGGGGAATCTATGTCCGTTTTTGGTGCACTTTTTATAGCAGCCTGCGTTTGTCTAGTACTCTTTTCCCTTTATAATGGTATTGGACCTTTGCCCACCTCTCAACGTGTAAAAGAGGCGCTTTTATCTAGGCTTATAGATCTTAAAGGACCCATTATAGAACTCGGTGCTGGCTGGGGAACTCTTACTGTGCTATTGGCTAAAAAATTTCCTGATAAGCCTATTGTAGCCTATGAGAATTCCTGGATTCCCTACCTCTTTGCCAGAATACGGCTCCTTAAATACCCACATGTGACTCTTTTGCGCAAAAATTTTTGGGAGGAGGATCTCTCTAGTAGTGGAACCCTTATTTGCTATCTTTATCCTCAAGCAATGGAGCGCTTAAAAGTAAAATTTGAAGAAGAGCTTGCGCCAAGTACTTTGGTTATAACGCACACCTTCGCAGTCCCAGGCTGGAAGCCTATCAGCACCTACCAGGCAAGTGACCTTTATCGCACACCGATTTATCAATATCGTATGCCTAAGCTATAATAAATTATCAAAAAAGAGATCTTTTTTAGTAGATTTGTTTTCTATTAAGGTGCCTACAATTTGCATGATGCCTTCTTCAAGTGTTGCAAAATGATCCATAGCCGGCTTTAATTGGCCTTCTGTGAGAGAGTCTTTAAAGGCGGTGTAGGTATTTGATAAAACGGCACCTGAAAATGTGGCTATGAACTCCACAAAATTTTTTTCAATGAAGACTTGGGATGACTTTTTAGCTTCTGAAAAGTCTTTCTTCAGCATTTTTGAGCATAGGTCAATTAAAAGTTGTCCTAAAAACACAATAGGTAAAAAAGCCGTTTTTACACCTAGCTTAATAACATTATAAAGAAATACAGTGCCTGTGCCTAGGGCTGCCAAAATAGGAGCCACCACAGCTGCCCACAATTTTTCAAAGCCTTTACCTAATTTAATAAGGCCCCTTTTCATTTGGGCAGAAAGACTACTTTTTTCTACCAGCCCTAGAGTCTCTCCAACTTCTCGGCCTACATTTACTGCTTCCTCGTACATATTGCGGCCACCCCTAGCAAGAGCCGCGCTAGCATTCCTTGCAGTAGTTCTTATAGTTCTCAATGCGGGATTTTGTTGTAATGCTGTAAAAAAACTTGTTGAGACTGTATCAACAATAGCAGCCTCGTTTTGTGCCCTAGGAGATACAAATTTCCACTTATTTTCTGCAGGGGCGGGGAATTCACCTGAGACAGCGTGGGAGGAAGAAGAAATACTGTGTGGCATAAAAACTCCTATTTATATCCTATCGATATAAAAATATCTTTATATTGTAAATATAAAACTAGAGTTTTAGTTCCCGCCCATTCAGAGAATTCCAATAGCTTGTTGTGGCAGGCCCCTCATCTCCTTGAAAAGTTAGGCAGTAGACTGGGAGGTAGACTTGCTGACTACTGCGTATACAAAAATCATCTTTAAAGATAGAGGAAGCAAAAGCCACAATAGACTCTAAAGGATAGCGCTGGGGAAGGGGCTCTAGGGATTTCATCGGTTTATAGGTGAGGGGAATCTCTAGTTTAGTAATAGGGCGTGTTGTCAGATAGGGGGTATCTAAATGAACTCGGTAGTCATGTTCTCTATGGATAATCAGCTTTTTGGCGCAACAAGCTTGAAGAAATACACCTAGTTCTTCATTTTCAAGATGGAGCTCAGCGGCAATCTTTTGCCGGCTAAGTGGGCCTGCTGATAATGATTTAAGGATTTTAATATCCATATGATCTGACTTGGCAATCAAACAGTCCTGAAAGCCGTGTGTTGTCTGCCATGTTTTTGTACTGAGAACAAGTTCAGCGTTAGTAAGGCTCCAGAGCATGAAGGCTTCTTCTGTTTTTTTAGGGCTACGGCTGTATTTAACTTCTAAAACAGCATAGGGATAATAACGCACTTCCGCCGAAAGAGGGGAATGTTTTTTGCCTGTTTTTTCGATGATATAATCTAGGGAAAAGCCGGGCTCTATTATCTGAATAGAGGAAGAATGAAGGATTTTAGAGAGGAGTTTTTCTGCAGGCGGGTAGCGCTCTTTGATCCAGTAGCCTCCGCCACAAAGAAGGGATAATGTGAGGACGCAGCTCAGTAAACGGATCAAAGGCCCTCCTCAATAATACTAAAATATGTTCCGCTATTTATAGATAAAAAAGAGGGGATAACTTTTCTTTTTTATCTGTAGAGTCCTTATACCACGTCAGAAGCACTTGTTGCAAAGCTCTATTTTAGCTGTATACTAAGAAGATAGCACTTTTTTAAAATATCTATCTCTACATAGCTGTAGAGTTTAAAAATAGCATTAAGTTTCAAGTTATAGGGCGCTATAAAAGAATAAAAAGCAGAAATACTTGTAAATCAACTCTTTCTGATTGCTATAAAATTCGAACAAAGACTATATGTAGCAGTGCCCCTATAAGGGGTTTTGAGCAGAGTTTTTTCATGGATATATTTAAAGTCCGCGGTGGCGCTCCCTTACAGGGTGAAGTCAGAGCATCAGGTGCTAAAAATGCAACGACAAAGTTGCTTGTGGCCTCTCTATTGTCTGACAAAAAATCCGTTTTCCATAATGTTCCAGATATTGGAGATGTGGAAGTAACTGTCGATCTTTGTAAAGAAATCGGCGCGGAAATTCAATGGGACAGGGCTGCTGGCATCATTGAAATCCAAACAAAAGAGCTCAAGTCCTCTTACATCCCTCAACGTTTTTCTGGATCTAACCGCATTCCTATTTTGATGATTGGCGCGCTCCTTGGTCGTACAGAAGAAGATATTATTGTTCCAACAAGTGGAGGGTGCCCTATTGGCACACGTCCTGTTGATTTTCATATCGAAGCTTTGAGATCTCTTGGGGCCACTATTGAATATCGCAATATGAAGCAAGAGGGCGCTTATTTTGCTCATGCGCATTCAGGGCTTCAAGGTGCAATTATTACACTTCCTTTCCCCTCTGTTGGTGCGACAGAAAATACTATTTTAGCAGCAGTGCGTGCTAAGGGCACAACGGTTATTAAAAATGCAGCCATTGAGCCTGAAGTAGTCGATATGATCCTCTATTTGCAGAAGCTAGGGGCTAATATTGCTTTAGATGTAGATCGTACAATTCGTATTCAAGGCACACGCAAATTCTTTGATGTTGAACACCACATTATTAGTGACAGGATTGAAGCTGCCTCCTTTGCAATGGCAGCTGTTGGTACTAAAGGGCGCGTTTTTGTAAAAGGGGCAGATCATTTGCATATGATTACTTTCCTCAACAAAATGCGTGAAATTGGTGCCGGATTCTCCATTAAAAATAATGGAATTGAATTCTACTATGATGGACCTCTTCAAGGGGGGCTACATATTGAAACGGATGTACATCCAGGCTTTATGACAGATTGGCAACAACCCTTCGTTGCGTTGCTTACACAGTCTGCGGGCTCTTCTGTCATTCATGAAACAGTATATGAAAACCGTTTTGGATATACCATGATGCTTAAAGAAATGGGCGCAGATATCGAGCTCTTTAAGCAGTGCCTTGGTGGCCGTGAGTGCCGCTATGCCGGACAAAATTTCTACCATAGCGTTATTGTAAAAGGGCCAACACCTTTACATGGCAAATCTATTAGTATTCCTGATCTTCGTGCGGGTTTTGCCTACGTTCTTGCGGGACTGATGAGCCAGGAGGAGATGATTATCTCTGGTATCCATTTTGTTAAAAGGGGATATGAAGATCTTCTGGGTAAACTCCAAAACCTGGGAGGTCAGATAGAGCAGACAACTCTTCCCGGATCAGCTAGTGATACGAAGCGAGACAAGAATTTGCAGCCAATACTTGCCGTGATCTAATCGAATAGGTTATCCTCTCTATCCTTATGAGTTGGAAAGCTATACAAAAAGAGAATTTTACGGATATAGAAGAGCTGGCCGCTTTTTTAGAGCTGCCCTACGGCACTCCTTTACTGAAAAAAAGCCGATTTCCTCTGAATTTGCCAAGACGTCTCGCTCTTAAAATTCGCAAAAATAGCCTAGAAGACCCTATTTTACGCCAATTTTTGCCCACAGAAGATGAAAATGTGCCTTCAGGGCATAAGGATCCTGTCCAGGATATCTCTTTTCAGAAGACAAGCCATTTACTCCATAAATATGCCGGCCGGATGCTTATTATAACGACAGGTGCTTGCGCTATGAATTGTCGCTTTTGCTTTCGCCAAAATTATGAGTATGGTCCAGGTGGAGACTTTTCTCAGGAATTGCAGATACTTTCTCAAGATGAAACAATTGAAGAGGTTCTTCTCAGCGGAGGGGATCCGTTATCTCTTTCAAATAGACGCTTGGAGATACTTTTAGAAAAGCTAGCGTTGATTCCTCATATTAAACGCATTCGTTTTCATACAAGGTTTCCGATCGGTATCCCTGAGCGTATCGACGAGGCCTTTTTAGCATTATTAGAAAAATGTCCTAAGCAGATTATTTTTACGCTCCATGTTAATCTAGCAGAAGAGCTAGACGCAGATATCCTTCTTGCTCTGAAGAAAATTGCCCGTCTTGGGATTCCTATTTTGACACAAACAGTCTTGCTACGGGGTGTGAATGATAAGGTGGAAGTTCTTAAAAAACTCTTCCTTACCCTCGTTAATAATGGCCTTATTCCCTATTATCTGCATCAGCTGGATCCAGTTCAAGGTGCCATGCATTTTGAGGTTCCTATGAATACAGACCTCCTTCAAGCTTTACATGCCGAGCTGCCAGGATATGCTCTACCGCGCTTTGTTAAAGAAGAGCCATTTGCTAAGGGTAAAACACTTCTTTAAAAAGGCTTTTTACATTCTTTCTGTGAGTTTAAGACCTAGAAGAGACATGCCCTCTCTTAAAGTGCGTGCTGTAAGATCGCAGAGTTTGAGGCGAGATTTTTCGGCAGAATGGCCCTCTACATGGCAATCACGGAAGAAACCGTGGAATTCTTCAGCCAAGTGGAAGAGGTAATCGCAGAGTCGATGAGGAAGGAGCTCTTCTACAGATGAGTTAAGCGCTTCATGAAAACGAAGTAATCGCAGGGCTAGCGTCCGCTCAGAGGGATGTTCAATCGATAGCTTGCCAGGAGTGCCACAGCGCTTGAGAATACTTTGGGCACGTACATAGGCATACATTAAGAAGGCCGCCGTATTACCTTCAAACTGCAACATTTTGTCGTAGCTAAAGTGGTAGTCACTTGTGCGAGCAACGGATAGGTCTGCATATTTGATCGCATTTAAGCCTAGAATAGGAGCAATTGTTAAGTCTCCGCCTCTTTCTTGTAAAATACCTGCAGCTTTTTGCACGGCTGCATGGATTAAGTCTATAAGTTTTTCCGTTTCACCAGAGCGTGTACGGAATTTTTTACCGTCATTGCCCAGGACAAGACCAAAAGGAACATGATCGATGCGCATACGGCTTCTGTCTAAATAGCCGGCTTTTTCAGCTGCTTGAAAGATCATTTGAAAGTGAGTTGACTGACCAGCATCTGTAACGTAGATAAGCCAATCAGCTTTTTCCTCTACAATACGCTGATGAATGGTGGCCATATCGGTTGTGTCATAGTTATAGCCGCCGTCCGATTTTTGGACCATCAAAGGAAGCAAGTCGCCTTCACGGTTCTTAAATCCTTCTAAAAAGATACATTTAGCACCCGATGAAAGTGTCACAAGACCTTTTTCTTCTAGGTCACTTACCACATGAGCTAGTTGAGAGCCATAATAGGATTCGCCTCTTTCTATAAGGTGAATGTCGAGCAGATCATAAATTTCCTGAAAGGCCTTACGTGAGATTTCACAGATTTTTTCCCAATAGGCTACGGCAATGGATTCTTCTTTTTGTAAGGAAACCACAGCCATTTGAGCTTTTTTCTTGAAGGCCTCATCTGTATCAAAACGCTCTTTAGATGCCTTATACCAAACCATAAGATCTTGAAGGCTAAAATCTTGTGGGTTAAAGTCCTGCATATAAGCAATGAGCATTCCAAAAGATGTTCCAAAATCACCCACATGATTGAGACGCAGGACATCATAACCTAAGAACTCTAGCATGCGAGCTAAGGAATCCCCAATAATTGTGGATCTTAAGTGACCTACATGCATTTCTTTAGCAATATTAGGAGAAGAGAAATCCATCACGACTTTTAAGGGAGATACGGTCTCGATGGCTAGCCGAGGGGAGTCGTAAACTTTTTCGAGTTCAGCTTCTAAAAAAGTATTTTCAATAAATAAATTTATAAAGCCGGGGCCTGCAATCTCCAGGCGCTCAGGGCCTGGATAATGAGCTATAAGAGATTCTGCCACAGCACGTGGTGCTATTTTAAGGAGCTTTGCAAGCTTCATAGCGCTATTGCACTGGTAGTCGCCAAAGAGAGGGTTTGTAGCAGAAGTTACTTCTACATCGACGCAAAGCTCAGGGAAGGCTTTTTGGAGGGCAAATGTAAATTTATTTTTTATTAATAGGAGTAATTGCATAAAGGCCTATGATTCTAATGGGTTTCGGGGCAAAAAAACAAGCTGGAACCTAAAAATAGCCATTGAATCCCCATTAAAATTACAATCTTCTGAACAACAATCGCTTGCGCCTAGAGGCGCCTTCAGCCTAGCGGAGACTCCCTGCTTGCCCACAAAACAATTCTTATTTAAAATCTTGCACTTTTAATCTGGGCTCAGTTGCCGTTTTTAAGTTGAATCTAATAGGGCAAAGCCGGTACTCTTTCTCTATTATTTTTTATCGAGGTATGAATGGCACCTTCTTTGATCTCCGCAGACCTAAAGAAAGAGCTCGAGCTATTTTTTAAGAAGCACCGTAAGCCAGAGCTGGTCAGTAGTTATCTTTTCTTTTTAGAGAAGAAGAACAAAATCAGTCCTGTTTTATTTGCACAGGGCAAAATCATCTTCCAGGGGGCAGATGATGCGGTACGCGCGCTTGAAGCAGAGAGTAAGCTCTATCGTGAAACGGAAATTAAAATAGGCTTTGGTCCACCTACTGTTAATGAATTGACCAAAAAAGTCTATATTTGCCCTTTTACAGGCAAGGTTTTTGGGGATAACACCCATCCGCATCCTCAAGACGCGATTTATGACTGGGTTTCTAAATGCCCTGAAAATACAGAGCGCATTGAAGGCATGAGAGTTAAGCGCTTTTTTGTTTCTGATGATCCTGAAATCATTAAAACGTACATTGTGCAGCGCAAAAAACCGATTACCAAAACAGTGTTTACTTCCGTCTTAAATGGTAAACTCTATAACAGCAAAGAGACCATCGTCGAAGATTTCAAGGCAAGTTACTTGAAACCAATGACTTTCATGGAAGTGCAGAATCAAAATAAATACCAGATTGAAGAGCGTTTTCTTACCTTTATTAAGACCCATTTAGTAGAGGATAAAATTGCTAGTTTTGTGGAGATTTTATCAACAATTCCAGACTTTAATTCTGTTGTAGCTGCATGGGTTGATGAGGAAGAGGAATAATAATCTTAAGTTTTGGGAAGCTCTCCCTTATCACCCGTTAAAAAGGGACCCATGAAATGATGGTAAATAAGGAAGCTCAAGGCAATCTGGAGATTAAAGAATCCCCCGTTCGCGAATGTTCTAAGGATAGCATACGTTCCTTAGCCATCATTCTCGTTCAAGAGTTTCCCGAAGGGGCAATTCTAGCTCTTTATGGCACGCTTGGAGCAGGTAAAACAACTCTTGCCAAGGCCGTAGCTTCCATAGCCTGTGGCCTTGAAGAGGATGCTGTGCAGTCACCAACTTATACCTACATGCATCTTTATGAACATTTGGTCCACTTTGATCTCTGGCGTATTAAAGACGAAGAAGAGTTTATAGCTCAGGGTTTTGAGGAATATGTGGGCTGTAAAAAGTGGACTATTATTGAATGGCCTGAACGTATTGAAACACTTTTGCCCCCTGATACAATACGGATTAATCTATGCTAAAGTTTAAAACAGCCATCTATAAAATATCCTGTGTAGACGCAGATGAAAGGCCTTATCTAAAAACAGAAAGGGGTGATAAATACCCTGAAATGGCCATTGTCGGACGCTCTAATGTAGGCAAGTCTAGCCTTATTAACTATTTAACCGGTGTGAAAGGGTTGGCACGCACATCAGCTACACCTGGTAAAACACAAGCCCTTAACTACTACCTTGTAGATAACAGTCTTTCGCTTGTAGACCTTCCTGGATATGGTTTTGCAGAAGCCCCCTTTGAGATGAAAAAAAACTGGGCTGAGTTGATCGACAGCTACTTAGAGGGTAGCACCCAGTTAAAACTCGTTCTTCTTCTTTTGGATATGAGACGCTTACCGAGCAAAGAGGATAAACAATTTTTCGCCTGGGCACAGTATCATAAAAAACCTTTTTTGATCGTCTTTACCAAAACGGATAAAGTCCCTCCTAAAGATATTCGTACTAACACAGAGAATGTTTTACAAGAGCTGGATGCTTTTGGGGTGCCTTATGTGCATACAACAGCCTCCAAAAGAATAGGCAGAGCTGAACTGATTACTAAAATTAATGATTTATTGGCCCCATGATCGAAAAAACAGAATTTATTTGCTTAGATTGCGAAACAACAGGTCTAGATATTGTTAATGATCATGTCATCGAAGTAGCAGCTGTCCGCTTTACTTTCGAAGGCGTCATTGATAGTTTTGAAACGCTCATAAATCCTGGGTGTCCTATATCACTAGCCTCTCAGGCTATACACCATATTTCTGACGAGATGGTTGTAGATGCCCCTCCTATTGAGGAGGTCTTACCTACTATTTTAAAGTTTGTAGAGGGCCATATTATCGTGGGTCACGGTATTGGTTTCGATATGGAAGTGCTGGCTGGTGCTGCGCAGAAAAAAGAGATTCCTTGCTCGTTAAGAAGCAACAAACTGATTGATACCCTTCGTTTAGCACGTCTTTACGGGGAAAGCCCTGTTAATTCTTTAGATAGCCTTCGCCAGCATTTTAATATTGAATGGCAAGGGGCGCATAGAGCAATGGCAGATGTCCAGGTAAATATTGAGATTTTTAAAAAGCTCTCGACACGTTTTAAGACGGTGGGGCAGCTTTTTGATACTCTTTCTAAGCCTATTCAGATGAGGCTGATGCCACTTGGTAAGTATAAAGGGCGTGAGTTTAAGGATCTTCCTTTAGACTATTTAAGATGGGCTGTTCGCATGGATTTCGATGACGATCTTCTTTTTTCGTTGAAAACGGAGATGAACAAGCGTAGAAAAGGAGATGGCTTCGAACTTTCAGGCAATCCGTTTTCTCAGCTGTAGGAATTTCTGATGAGCGTACCTCTTATGCAACAAATGGCTACTGCCGGTCGGCGCGTGCTGGTGCGAGTAGATTTTAATGTGCCGCTTACTCCCGAAGGAGCTATAAGCGATGATTCCCGAATTCGCGCGAGCCTTCCTACTATTTCCTATTTATTAGCCCAAGGGGCTTCTGTTACTTTAATGAGTCACCTCGGCCGTCCTGAAGGTAAAGAAGACCTAAGATACAGCTTAAAACCTTGTGCAGAAAGACTTTCCACCCTTTTAGGACAGCCTGTTTTTTTTGGCTCTCATAAGAACATAAGGCCGGGAGAGGTCTTGCTTTTAGAAAATCTACGATTTTATCCGGAAGAAGAGGCGGGAGATAAGACTTTTGCCAAACAATTATCCCATTTGGGAGATGTCTATATTAATGATGCCTTTGGCACAGCCCATAGAGCGCATGCATCTACGGCGACTATTGCTCAATTTTTTCCTCATAAAAAGGCAGCTGGATTACTGCTTCAAAAAGAGATAAAGTTTTTGGGTGAGGCTCTTATCAATCCTGAGCGCCCTTTTTACGCCATCATTGGAGGCTCTAAAGTCTCTTCTAAGCTCGGCATCTTGAAAGCGCTGGTCAAAAAGGCAGACGCTCTCTTTATAGGAGGGGCTATGGCCTACACTTTTTTGAAAGCTCAAGGAGTTGCAGTAGGAGCGAGCTTGGTAGAAGAAGCTCTTGAACAAGAAGCTCTTGCGCTTATGTCCTCAGGCAAAATTTTTCTGCCTATTGATCATATTACAATAGAGGGAGATGAGGTTATGGGGCCTTTTCCCGATGGATCGAAGGGGGCTGATATAGGCCCTCGTACAATTTGGGAATGGACTAAGCGCTTAAAAGAGGCCAAAACGATCTTTTGGAATGGCCCTTTGGGGATTTTTGAAGATCCAAGGTTTGAAATCGGTACACATAAAATTGCCCTTGCTATTACAAACGGTAATGCAGTAACAATTGTAGGGGGCGGTGACTCTGTTTCCGCTATTGAGCATCAAGGACTTGGATCTAAAATTACACACCTTTCCACCGGAGGGGGCGCGGCATTAGAGTTTTTAGAAAAAGGGACACTTCCTGGAATTGATGCTTTAAAATAAAGGCCGTTTATAGTATAATATCTGCCATAAAGAGGTTGATAGCTGTGTTAATAAGACAAGATAGGCAACAAAAAGTTAACTGTAACTATTCACAGTTGGTTTTTTTTTGCAAATTTTGTAAACAGCAGATAAAGGATCATTCTCATGGATAATGCCCAGCCTTCTTTCAGCAGGTGGCGTACCTATCTTTGGCCCATCAAGAGACCGGAGCTAGCTAAGTTCCTCCCTTTGCTTCTGATGTCCTTCTTTATTACATTTAACTACAATCTTCTCCGTAATCTTAAAGACTCCCTGATTATTACAGCCGAGGCGTCCGGTGCTGAAGTTATCCCCTTTATTAAGGTGTGGGTTCTTCTACCGATGGCT
>CAIMEJ010000048.1 GCA_903839985.1 uncultured bacterium
CTACACCTGGTTATTTTACCCTTACTTCTTATCGTGATCCCCATATTAAATCCACCCAGAAGGCTTTTAAGCTTGCTATTGAAAAAATAGCTGCAGGTGAATTTGATGAGGAAGAATTAGAAGAAGCAAAACTCTCTATCATTCAAGATCTAGACACCCCAACTGCACCTGGCTATCGTGGTGATACGGCCTTTTTCTGGCAGCTAAGCCAAAAAACACATGAGATGCGCATCGCTTGGCGCAAACGCCTTATAGAAGCATCAAAAGAAGATGTCCTTCATGCCTGCTCTGAGCACCTCTTAAAGAAATTTGATCAGGGTGTCTTTGTGACTTATTCTGGGAAAAATGTTCTATGATAGACGACTATCTCAGCTTTCTGCGTTTTAAAAGTATTAGTGCCGATAAGAGCTTTCAACAAGATTGCCTAGATTGTGCAAAGTGGCTTGAAAACTTTTTACAGAAAGAGGGCTTTCATACAGAGCTCTTACAGACAAGCACCAATCCAGCTCTTCTGGCTTTTGATCTCTCGGCTGGCCCTTCAGCACCCACGCTCCTCTTCTACCAACATTATGATGTGCAACCAGTTGATCCTCTTGAGCTTTGGGAAAACGACCCCTTTGAACCCACAATCACTGGTGATAGAGTTGTAGCCAGGGGAGCTCAGGACAATAAAGGACAGTGCTTCTACGTTTTACAAGCTCTCAAAGATTATAAGAAAACAAGGGGCTCCTTTCCGGTGAATGTGAAGATCGTCATCGAAGGTGATGAGGAAATGGGCAGCATAGGTTTAAAAGAAATTCTTTCGGATCATCAAGAAAAGTTCCAAGCTGACTACCTTCTTATTACAGATCTAGGCATAAAAAGTGTAGAAGAGCCAGCCATTACATTAGGGACAAGAGGTCTTATTACGATGGAACTGCTGGTCTCTGGGGGTCATAGTGATCTTCATTCGGGTGATAGAGGAGGCATTGTTTATAATCCCCTCCATGCCCTTATAGAAATGCTTGCTAAAGTACGAGACTCCTCTGGACGTATCACTATTGAAGGCTTTTACGATGATGTTTTCTACGTTAAAGAAGCTCTTGATCTTTCTTGGGATGAGCCCCTTCCTGCAGAAGGCGGTGAGTCTACCCTCTACAGCCCTTTAGAAAGAGCTTGGCTGCGTCCTACCTTCGAAATTAATGGCTTAAAAGGTGGCTACAGTGGCCCAGGCTTTAAAACCGTTATTCCCGGAGGAGCCCTTGCAAAAATCTCTTGCCGCCTTGTTCCTCAGCAAGATCCTAAAAAGATCTTCCAAAAAGTCCATGCATTTTTTAACAAGATAAAGCCCCCTTCTATCGATATTGAACTCAAACTCCTTCAGGAGGGCAGTTCTGCCGTGCGCACCAGCAGCTCCTCCCCCATTGCTCTTGCAGCCATCGAAGCTTATGAAAAAGTTTTTGGTAAAAAATGCGGTAAAATTATGACAGGCGGCACTATCGGCATCGCAGGCCCTCTTGCCCGTATAAGCAACGCCTCTGTTATTTTTCTAGGTCTTGGACTCTCTTCCGATCAGATCCATGCGCCCAATGAGAACTTTTCGCTATCACGCCTAAAGCAAGGCCATGCCATCATAACGCACATCTTAGATTTCTTTGCTAGCAGAGCCGCCCTCTAGATACATCTCTACATCTTTCTTTAAGAAATTAGCTAATAGAAAAGCCCCTCCATAGGAGAGGCTTTTAAGTACCGTTATTATAGACCTGCTCTACGGAGAAGCTCTGTAGCCTGCAAGACTTCGTTGCGGTAAATAGGTTCTATCCGCTTGATATCATAGAGTGCATAATCGCTTATGATATAAATAAGTGGATACCTATAAAAATGAGAATCCTCATAGAAACCGCTCAAAATAATGCGTCCGTTGCTATCAAGAGAGCAGCTGTTAAGCTGTGCTTGTTTGGCAGCAGGTATCGAGTTAATAGAGGGTGTTAAGGTCGAAACAATTACA
The DNA here is from genome assembly GCA_903839985.1 of uncultured bacterium. Classification (GTDB taxonomy): domain Bacteria; phylum Chlamydiota; class Chlamydiia; order Chlamydiales; family VFKH01; genus VFKH01. The sequence goes on from CAIMEJ010000048.1 coordinate 1,988, forward strand.
CCCGCGTTATTCATCACATAAATAAGTGGCAAGGAAGGGAGAGGATACCCATTAGGATAGTAATAGCCACATAAAAAAGTCATACCATTACTCCCGAGGCACGATCCTTGAATATGCCCATTAAAATCATGGGGAACATCTGGAATAACTGTCTTTATCTCTTGTGTGAGGAGATCTAAAATATAGATTAATGGACGCGAACGCCCGCCAAGGCCTCCAGATTGGTAATACCCTCCTAAAACTGCATTACCCACACTATCTAAAGAGGCACTGTAGATAAATGCACTTCTAGCACCCGCAGGAATCGGCGGTGTAAGCGTACGGGTAATAGTAGCCTGATTATCTAATAGATAAATAAGAGGCTGAGTGCCAATGCCAAGATCTCCATAACTTCCCGCTAACACTGTCTTACCAGCACTATTTAAACCGGAACAATTAATGCTTGCTTGCTCCCCATAAGGTGTACTTGGCCTTATCGCTAAAATAACATAACCCCAAGGATCCGTAATATAGGCAATCGGATAGTTATAATAAGAAGGGGGAGGAAGTACTGGCTGAGCGTCATTTCCGCACACCCCTGCTAGGATTGTCCTACCCCCACCCTGAGCTGATGAGCAGGCACAACTAATACTTCCATACAAAAATCCTGCTGGCAAGGAAGGTGTTATCGGAGAACTAATCATACCATTAGAATCTAATAGATAGATGATGGGGTTCCTAAGATCATTTGATCGCCCTGCGGATAAAGCGAAAGAGCCTCCTAGTATAGTATTACCCTGGCTCTCTAAGGAGGAACTATTAATCTGGCCTCCTAGTAAACCTGAAACAGGGATTGAAAGGATGATCACCTCTCCGGAGGGGGATAAAAAATAAGCGAGGGGGGAATAAGGCTCCGTTCCATACTTACCCCCTATAAGAGTCATGCCATTACTACTTAGAGAGGAACTACTCAAAACACCTTGATTATTTCCCGGGGTAGAGGGTGTGATGTCACTAAGCGTAAAGCTTGCTTCCAAAATAACACAGGAGAGAGTCGAGAGAAGTATCCATCCATTTCTGAGAAGTTTATGCATAGAAATCATCCTACAAAAAAAATTTGAATGAGAGATTAGACTTCTCTTTTTTTTTAGGCAATCAGATTGTGATTAAAATAGAAACTGCCCTCTATATCGCGCTTCTAGTTAATAGACGCCTCCTGAAAAAGAGCTCTCCTGAAGCCAATAGTTATACTATTGGCGGGGCACTCTGATGTTACCTAAGGCTACTTCATGGGAAGATCTGCAGGGGTTAATATCAAGACCTCCTCTGCGCGTGAAACAGCCAGTTACAGTGAGTCTTTGTGGCTTGCAAATATGCCGAATGTGGCTATATACCTGTTCGATGCACTGCTCATGAAGGCCTGCGTGCTTACGATATGAAATAAGATACTGTAATAGGCCTGTATGGTTGATCTGGGGTCCTTCATAACTGATACCAATAGTCGCAAAGTCAGGCTGGCCCGTCACAAGGCATAAGGAACGAAAAAGATCAGTTTTAAGGCTTTCTGTTACTATTTTAGGAGATGTTTTAAGAAAAGCCTTTTCTACTTCATAGGTGTCTATAGGGCATTGAATAGTATCGAGAGAAAGGCCTTCTATAGAAGATGTACTCGCATTAAAGAGTATTTGCGGAGAAATCCCAAGGACTTCTGTAAGATCATCCTTAAGGGTCTCTAAGACTATATCTACAGATTCAAAACGTGATTGAGAAAAAGATTGCAAGTAAAGCTTAAAAGATTTTGATTCAATAAGATGAGGGGAATGACACGGAATAATAAAATGGGCAACAGCTATTTCTGGACGCCCATGGCTATTGAGCCAAGAGAGCTCATAAGCTCTCCATATATCATAGCCGAAGAAAGCTACATCTAGACCTTCACGTGAAGAAGTTCTCGGTAGTGGACAGAGCAGTTTTTTATTATAGGTATCTTCATAATGCGCCTCTTTTCCTAGAGGCGCTTTCTGCATAAAAGAAGAAAAACTCATTAAAATTTCAAAGTTATAAAACGTGTCATACTGCCCTGCTTAACAAGAAGAAGAACCTTTTGACTTTCTAATGATTTTTTAATACCTTTATCAAATTCTTCTTTATTAACCACAGGTACACGATCAACTGCTATAATAATAGTGCCTGGCTTAATACCGGCTCTGTCGGCTAGAGAGTTGATTGCAACCTTTGTTACAACAACCCCTTTCAATTCCTGTACGCCTGCTTTTTTAGCTGCTTCTGAGGTTACTTCA
>CAIMEJ010000049.1 GCA_903839985.1 uncultured bacterium
CATTGATAAAGGACTTTGGAATAATGTGGAACAGGCTTTTGGAAAAAGAGACAATACTGCATTGCTAGAAAATTTATTAAAGGTTTTTGGCCCCTTATAGCAGCAGCTATCTTAGGGCTTTCCCCCATTCTAGTTATTCATGCCCACTATATAAAAGAAGATGTTCTTTTTACCCTTTGCTTTTTACTAAGCTTTTGGACGGCTCTTCTTTACATCGAAAAAAAAACCGTGAGAACACTCCTCTTTTTTGCTCTATCTATAAGTTTAATGATCTCTTCCAAATATATAGGAGTTTTTTTTCTATTACCCGCATGCCTCCTCATTAGACCCTATAAAAGAGCCCTTTTTTTCTTATCTATAGTAGCTATTGTTTTTATCATTATTAACTATCCTATCATAACGCAGTTTTCGCTTTTTGAAAAAGGCTTTGAAAGCGAGGCGAGCCATGCCCTATTAGGCCATAACCATAGAGGCGTTTTTATTACGATTTCAGCGAGCGATTACTTATTTGGATTTCATTATCTCTATAGCATTATTCCTGGATTCACGCTCTTTTTTACGCTTGCTGGAACAACGGGCCTTCTCTTAAAGTTCTTGAAATGGCCATCTCTTAATTCTCATTATAGACTACTTATATGTGCTCCATTAATCTACTATTTGATTATCGAGATATCCCCTCTTAAAGCATTTCCAAACTATATGCGCTACACAATCCCGGTAATTCCTTTTCTGAGTATCTTTGCTGCCTTAATCTGGCAAAAGATGAGCCGCCCATATCCGGTTATTCATGCCCTCTTTATTGCCGCTCTTTTTTATATGATCTATGACTCTAGCCTACTAGTTTATCATCTTAACCGTGATACAAGGGCCCAGGCTCTTATTTGGATGAAAGAACATCCCGGTCAATTTAAGGGTGATCAATATGCATTAAATAAGCGTGGGGAGCCTTGCGTTTCTACCCTTGATCTTATAAAGGAGCAAGAGGCAGGAGTCTCCTACCTTTTGTCCTCTAATTTTTTCTATGATCGTATTACTCTAGCCTCTAAATTAAAGAACCAAGCGCTCATTATAGAGAAGTGCAAAAGTTCTTTTGATATTCTTTTTGCACTCCCCTATAAAGAGATTAAACCTGCCTACAAAAGCTTTGCTTTTAGCAATCCTTGTATACGTATCATTGATATTACCTCTAAAGAGCCGCCTTCTCACTCCCAATCAAATGAGGAAGAAGGGCTCCAGCTTTAGCTGATTCTCCTTCAACTAAGGGGGCTTTGTTGGCTGTTGTTCCTGAAAGAAGGCTGCCTTCTGGTCTCTTTAATAGACTCTGAGTATCAGGCAGAGCCTCTTTTTGTAAAAGATCAATAAGATCTCTTAATAAGCCACAAAGGGTTTCCGTCGATTTTTTTGCACTTACAAAAGCCGCTCTGCCATCACGAGCTTCTCCTGCGTAAGAGGAGAGAACCTTATCAATGCTTGCCGTCCTCTGGACCCCCTCTCTAACAGCCTCTTCGATAACTTGCATTAAGGCGTCTCTTTTCTGCTGACGCCCTTCTATGCTAGATAAAAGTGAGGCTCTCTCTTCCAATTTACTGACAACTGGTCCATAGGGATTTTGCTTCTCAATACGTATTAAGATTTCATTGATGCTTTCCATAACCTGAGAACGTTTCATAACTTGCTGCTTAAGATCTTTGATCTGCTTAAACAATTCTGCTTTAATTTCTTGAATCCGCTTAAGATTGTCTTCAGCTGCTGGAAGCATTTGCCCCATATCATGCGCAACTTTAACTAACTCTTTATTTTTGGCATCTAACTCTTGAACAGCTCTAGCAATACTATCATCTCTTTCAGCAAGACTTTTTAAAATAGCAGGTAATTTGATATCAATTTTCGTATCAAAATTAGCGAGATCACTTCCTAAAATCTGTATATTTGCTTCTAATTCTTTTTCTGGTGCCAGTCTTTCAATGGATAGTGCAGCTAGCGCAGAGCCAATAGCTGAAAAACTTAATACACCTATAATAATATAGGAAAAAAAAGAAAATGTGGCAAAAAAGACTGGAGATACAATAGCTATTACTTGTATAGCGATAGCTGCAATAGATGCAGCTAGCATAGTCCAAAGCAATGTTTTAGAAGCTGTGGCTATCAAAGTAATAGACCTAGAAGATATCGCACCAAAAGCTATAGCGCTTTCTAATGCTGCTGGTATTAAACCACTTTTTACTGCATCAATTGCTGTACTCATACAGATCCTCCTTTCATACGTTTTGCATCTTCAATCATACTCTTGCGCTGAAGCATAAGAGCATTCACTTGTTCTCCTAGAGCTACTACTGTAGACTCCCAGCCTCTAATGGCTGAGAGAACCTCTCTTTGATCTGTTAATTTAACTTGAAATTTTTGTAATTGATCTTCGGCACCTCTTGCACGAACGCCAACAGATGCTGCTTCTGCACTTAAATGCGTAATTAAGCCCGTCTCTTCATCGGCTTCTGTTAGTTGATGAGCAACGGCTCGGGCTGCTGTTTCTGCTCTTATAATCATTTTACTAAACTCTTCATATACGCTTTCTAAACGCGCAGCTAGTTTTATAGAATCAGTACTATCTTTTTCTAAAAAGGCTTCAAAAGCTGGGAGCTCTCTTTGAATAGAGGCAGCTACCTGTTCTGCAGATACTATGATGGCACCAAAAGCCTCTCTTTCTCCCTGAATAGTTGCAACAGCCTCCGCTAATTTTTTTTCCCCTGAAGTCATAGCTCTCATTAAAGCTTGAGCGCTGTCAATTGTGACTTGTAACTTTGAAGTAACTTGCCCTACCTCCTGATCAAATACTTCTATACGGTCTACCAACTTCTTAACGTCAGCAGAAGAAACATAATTACGAGTATAAATTAAATTGCCTGCTAAAGCTACAAAAGCAACAACTGCAAAAGCTACTGCTATCCACATTTCCTGCCTCTCAGAAAGAGATCCTACAACAGATCCAAGAGGTCCTCCAAGAACTGTTCCGATGATACCTCCCACGGCCAGAACAACTCCTCCAATACTTTTCCAATGCCTACCCTGAGAGGCCGTTACAACTTGAGTAACTGCTGCATCTCGTGAAAGGGTTGGAACAGCTTGAGAGACACTTACCGCAACAGTACCTGAATCGATTCCTGAAGTAGATACGGGGGCACTTATCGACATAAAAAACTCCTTTTTTTAGCGTTAATGAAGTTTTTAAACAATAGCTCCATTTAAGTAAAGTTTTCATTAAGAGCGTCTGGCTTAAACCGCCACCGCCAATAGTCTGGACCATAATCCATAAGTAGCTGGTCTCCAGGACATATTCCTATTTTTGTGATAATATAAATGCGTAAAATGCCCTTAGAAATAACTGTGATGGCATAAACATTTGCTTCTTCAGAATGATTAATAAAACGCATCAATGAACCATATTTTTCCGCATCAATAATATATCTCACAGGGTTTCCTGGAATGGTATACTCTCCAACGTAATCCCTTCGACGTGATGTGAGCCATGTGCGTTTTTTGATCAAACCTGTGTACTCACCAACCAGCTTTTCAGCTGCTATATATTCTTTTGCAAAAATACCCGAACCGATAGAAGGCGAAATATAGCGCAATTCTATCTGAGGTTCTTTGCACATAGCGTAATAGGTGCCGAGCCAGCGCCTTCTAATAACCTCTTCATCTGATGGAGGGTAAGCTTCTACCATTTTTTTAACCCCCTCATAAACAGTCCTGGATTCAAAGGTAGGTAGAGAACAATAAAAAAAGTTTTTTTGTGCGATTGTCATTTAAACAAAGACCCTTTAATGTGATTAATATGAACATACTACCTCCAGAAAAAGAACGCCAGTGGGCAATGGCCTGTCATCTATCGGCTTTTTTCGGTTTGATTATTTTACCTTTTGGGTCTATTCTTGGACCTCTTTGCATCTGGATGCTCAAGAAAAAGCACCACCCTTTTATTAATAGCGCGGGCAAGGAAGCCCTTAATTTTCAAATATCTATGATGATATGGTCTCTCCTCAGCTTAGCGCTTATTTATTTTGGAGTGGGTATTTTTTTGATGATCGCCCTCGGAGCACTTAATGTTATTTTTATTATTATGGCCGCCTTTCGTGCTGCTAAAGGCCGCACTTTTCATTACCCTCTCAGTATAAGGATTATTCAATGACCCAAGCAGATATTAAAACGTCTAAAGGCACTATCTCTCTGGAACTTTTTGATCAAGAAGCACCAGAAACAGTTGCTAATTTTGTTAAACTAGCCAAAGCCGGCTTCTATAATGGCCTTAGTTTTCATAGAGTAATCCGTGATTTTGTTATTCAAGGTGGCTGCCCCGAAGGAACTGGTGGCGGCGGTCCTGGCTACACTATTAAATGCGAAATTAATAAGGAAAAACATTTACCTGGAACACTTTCCATGGCTCATCGCGGTAAAGATACCGGTGGTAGCCAGTTTTTTATTACGCATACAGCAACACCTCATTTAGATGGTGTTCATACTGTTTTTGGTCGAACAAAAAATATTGATATTGTAAATGCGATCAAACAAGGCGATGTTATTGAATCCATCGTAATAAAAGGAATCTAATGAAAAAATGGCTGTTCTTAGGCCTAGCCGCCTCGTCTTTAATCCATGCTGATTTTGTTGCTAAAGACTATAGTTTTTTAAAAGGAACTCCTGGCTTTAGCGATGAGGCGCTGAATCTGCACTTCACTCTTTACCAAGGCTACGTTAAGAACAGCAATCTAATCTTAAAAGAACTAGACACCCTACAAAATAATCGCCAGTCACCCGAATATAGCGAGCTTAAACGCCGATTTGGATGGGAATTCGATGGCATGCGCTTGCATGAATACTACTTTGAAAATATGGGAGGTAAGGACCCCTTGTCTACAGAAAGCCCTCTCTATAAACAAATAGTACAAGATTTTGGCTCCTATGATAAATGGCGTGAAGATTTCATTGCTACTGGATCCATGCGCGGCATCGGCTGGGCTATCCTCTACTTGGATCCCATCAGTAAACGCCTCTTTAACGTCTGGATCAACGAACATGACCTAGGGCACTTGGCTGGAGGTAAACCTCTGCTTATTATGGACGTCTTCGAACACGCCTACATTCCCGACTATCAATTACAGAGAGCTAAATACATCGAGGCCTTCTTTATGACAGTCCGTTGGCCTGTTGTAGAGAGCCGTTTCGGCCTGTTATAAAGATCGTTTTCCGTATCTTCTGAAAAGCTGCTTGGGAGGGTTTTCTCCTGAGAATCATTTCGGCCGGATCTCAAGAGCTCTTTAGAGCTTGTCATCATGCATCCATGTGACATGCTCTGAAGAGCCGCTTTGATCTTTCTATAAAGAGTAAAGGCACCAGATAATCTATCCGATTACATGCTTTTTAAAGTGCGTATAATATCTTCATAATTTGGCTCATGCGTCATCTCGGAAACAAGCTGCACGTAGGCTATGCGACCAGATTGATCCACAATAATTACAGCTCGTGCTAAAAGATATAACCCTTCTATAAGAAGGCCGTAATTTTTGGCAAAGATACGCTCTTTATAATCGGAAGCAAGGGGCATCTCAGTGCAGGAAACTTCTTTAGCAAAGCGGCCTAAGGCAAAGGGAAGGTCAAGGCTAATTGTCAAAAATTTAACAGAAGGCATCGCCTTGGCTTCTTTTTCAAAGTGTTGGCTTTGTAGGCTACAAATAGCTGTATCTATAGATGGAACAGTGCTAATAACTAGCACTTGGCCCTGAAAATCTTTCAGTGAAAGCGTCTTCATATCAGGAGTTACCACTGAAAAATCAGGAGCTCTTTGCCCAACTTGAATAAGCGTGCCTTGAAGAGTGAGAGGAGCGCCTTTAAACGTTACCATTTTTTAACCTTGTTTTGAATGGGTTATGAATCAAAAGACTACATAAAAAGCCTACAGCCAAATAGCAGAGACTCTCTAAACTTAAACTAAGTCCTAGTTGAAAAGAAGAAATAGTTTCCCCAAAAACTTTTCCATCCACGTAGCGTAAAAAAACAAAGGGCCTACTCCAAGGCATAGCATCCTTGAAAGCACTCAAGGCCTCTTTAAAATGTTCGTAACGCTCCAAATAACTCTGCATGAAAGCGCCTTGACCACTGACGATCTTATCAGGATTTGTATAAAAATGAGAGACATAATCGGGCAGTGCCAAGTTGTTTCTTTGTGCTAGATGAAGAAGCTCTTCCCTATAAACAGTCAGTTCCACAAGGTGTCCCTCTAAATGATGCATGTATTGCATTATAAAAAAAGGCATCTGTAAAAATAGAATAACAAGGGCAACTGCTAAGATTTTAGCCAGAAATACACGCATGAATAAATTCCTTAAATTTTAAGAGGACCTCACCAGGCATTTCATGGCCCCCGGGAAAAGAGACGAATTCGCCCTTCCATCCAGCTGCTATTAAAGCATTAAAAAGCACTTCTGCTTTATCGTAAGAGAGTAAATCATCATAAAGACCATGTGATTGAAAAAAGCGAGTTGCAGACGGCTTTAAGCCTTCAAGCGTTACAGGCGTTGTTGAGAAGAGTCCGACACCTAAAAAGGGTTTAGGAGATTTTAAAGCAACAGCCAAACTCATCATAGCTCCTTGACTAAAGCCGGCAATAATAGTCTTGGAAGGCTCTAATCCATCCACCACTTCTAAAAGAGCATCGGCACTCCTTGCATATTGCTCTTCATCAAAAGAAAGCGTTTCGAGATCTATACTAAACCAAGCCTTAGCATCCATATAAAACTGATCCAGATCATAGGGTCCCTCAGGAAATGCAAGCGCAACATTTTCAGGAACATAGGATTCGAAGCTCATAAGGTCTTTACCATTTGCACCATAGCCATGTAGTAAAATAAGAGTGAACTCCCCCCTCTTTTTATGGTAAATTCTTAATTTATTCATTGGACCTTATCTTTTGCTCTCTGTTATAACCCAAATAATCATTTATTTAAAGGTGCTTTAACCTATGCCTCTCTCTAAAAACAGTGAAAAAGTTCAAACTCCTAATATTATGGTTATTTTTGGGGCTACGGGAGATCTTACATCGCGTAAGCTGATGCCAGCCCTCTATAACCTGGCGTTAGACAGCCAACTCCCCTCTAATTTTGCGTGCGTAGGCTTTGCTAGACGTGAAAAAACACATGAGATCTTTCGCCAAGAAATGAAGTCTGATGTCACTAAATTTTCACGTAATAAACCAATCAAGGAGGATGTCTGGAATACCTTTGAACAAAAACTCTACTATCACATCTCTGATTTTGATCAAGATGCTGGCTATATCAAGCTAAAAGCCTTTCTGGAAGAGCTGGATATAAAGCATGGTACGAAGGGTAACAGGGTCTTTTATCTTTCCACACAGCCCAGTTTTTTTACTCTTATCGTAGAAAAACTGCATAAAAATGGCCTTATCTACCCTCTTTCTGATGAACGTACCTCCCGTGTTATTATTGAGAAGCCCTTTGGTAATGATCTAGCCTCCAGTATAGAACTCCAAAAAAATATGACAAAGGCTCTTGCTGAAAAGCAGCTTTACCGTATAGATCATTATCTGGGTAAAGAAACTGTTCAAAACCTCCTTGTGTTTCGTTTTGCGAACACTATTTTTGAATCTATCTGGAATAATCGTTATGTTGATCACGTACAAATTACCGTTTCAGAAGAGCTCGGGATAGGTACTAGAGGCCGTTTTTTTGAAGAAGCTGGTATACTTCGTGATATCGTTCAAAATCATATGATGCAAATCCTCTCTCTTGTAGCTATGGAACCCCCTATTAGCCTATCGGCCGATGCTATACGTGATGAAAAAGTAAAAGTTTTGCAAGCTATTCGCCCTTTATCTATGGAAAATTTTGACCAGTATGTAGTCCGTGGTCAATATCAAGCTGGAAATATCGAAGGAAAACCTGTTCCGGGTTATCGTGAAGAGCAGAATGTCTCGCCTACCTCTAATGTAGAAACATTTGTAGCTCTTGAGCTATTTATAGATAGCTGGAGATGGGTTGGTGTGCCTTTTTACTTAAGAGCTGGAAAAAGAATGCCTAAACGCACTACCGAAATTTCGATCGTTTTTAAAGAAATTCCAGCCATCTTATTTCAAAGTAACGGTAATCGCTGTAATAGCAATATTCTAACAATGCGTATCCAACCAAATGAGGGTATTGCACTCAATTTTAATTCTAAAATACCCGGTCCTAGTAGTCCTGTCCAGCCTGTAAAGATGGATTTTCGCTACGACTCTTATTTTGGAATGACTCCTCCAGAAGCCTATGAGAGGCTTATATGTGATTGCATGCTAGGAGATAGCACGCTTTTTGCCCGTATCGATGAAGTAGAGGCATCATGGACATTCTTAACTCCTATCTTAGAGCGCTGGGCTTCTGATAAAGACAAAAATCTCTATCCTTATGCCTCTGGCTCCTGGGGCCCATCAGCCTCTGATACACTCTTAGCCAGGGAGGGTAAAGTATGGCATCTATAAAAGCTCTTGATGATCGTCGCAATTATATTATATTAGAAGATGCAGAAGCTGTCTTATTCGCAGCGAATCAATTTATAGAAATCGCCAAAAAGGCTATTTTAGATCGGGGTCAATTTGTTGTTGCCCTCTCTGGAGGAAGTACTCCACGCGCTATTTTTCAGGAGCTCCTTCATTACAAAAAAGATATCGACTGGTCACTTGTCAAGATTTTCTGGAGTGATGAAAGAGCCGTACCACCCACAAGTAGTGAGAGTAATTACAAGATGGCGATGGATACAGCTTTTGGGGAGCTTGTTCTTCCTGAAAATGTTTTTCGCATGCCGGCAGAAAAAGATCTTGAAACTGAATCTCTTCAATACGAATCTTTTATACAAGAAACCTGTTTAGCTTTTGATCTTGTTATGCTAGGAATGGGGGATGATGGGCATACGGCCTCTCTTTTTCCGTACTCTACAGCCCTTGATATTGAAGGACGGCTTGTTGTGCCTAATTGGGTAGAATCTAAAAAAACATGGCGCATGACACTTACCTATGAAGGTATTCATCGCTCAAGGGCCATTATTTTTTATGTCTTCGGTAAGAATAAAGCCGAAGAGATTGCTACTGTTTTAAAAGGCCCCCCTCATTTTCATGAGTATCCTTCACAAGCTGTCGGAACAAAAAAAAACCCAGCTCTTTGGTTACTAGACAAATCGGCGGCAAGCTGTTTATAATCTACTCCCATGAATGATTTTACAGTAATTGGTGGCGGTATCATGGGGCTTTCTATCGCCCTAGAGCTCAGAAAACAATTTCCAGGAAGTGCTATTGCTCTTATTGAAAAAGAGCCTGCATTGGGCCTGCATGCAAGTGGTCGTAATAGCGGCGTTTTACATGCGGGATTCTATTATAGTTCGGACAGTTTAAAGGCCCGCTTTACAAGGGAGGGAAACCTTTTAATGACAGCCTACTGTGAAGAAAAAAAAATCCCTCTTAATCGCTGTGGCAAGCTCGTTGTAGCTAAAGATGCCTCTGAACTCCCAGGCCTTAACGAACTTTTAAAACGTGCCCATGCCAATGAGGTGCCCTTATTTTTAATCAGTGAAAATGAAGCCAGAGATATTGAACCTCGTGTTAAAACCTATCAAAAAGCCTTATACTCCCCCTCCACATCCTCTGTTAATCCATTAGATGTTTTGAAAAGCTTAGAGAAAGATGCTTCAGATAAAGGCATCCATATAATGACCTCCACAGCTTATATCAAAAAAAAGAAGGAGGGCATTCTTACATCGAAGGGTCTTTTAAAATCGGGTTTTGTGATTAATGCTGCAGGCCTTTATGCAGATAAAATCGCTTTGGATTACGGCTTTTCCCAAAATTATCGCATCTTGCCTTTCAAAGGTCTCTACCTCTACGGCAATGAAGCACCAGGTAGCCTTCGAACACATATTTATCCCGTACCCGATTTAAAATATCCCTTTTTAGGTGTCCATTTTACACTGACTGCTGAGGGCAAAACTAAAATTGGACCGACCGCCATGCCGGCTTTCTGGAGAGAACAGTATGACGCCTACCATAATTTTAAAGGTCATGAACTTTTATCTATTCTAGGCCGTCAATTTTCTTTGCTTATGACAGAGCCTAGCTTTAAAAACCTGGCTGTGGAAGAACTGCGTAAATATTCTAAACGCTATATGGTAGGCTTGGCCTCTCAGCTGCTCAAAAATGTAGACCCTCTTCTTTTTAAAAAATGGGGTAGACCTGGAATTAGAGCTCAACTCTTTGATATTAAAAAGAATAAGCTTGAAATGGATTTTGTAATAGAGGGTGATGCCCATTCTATGCATATACTCAATGCCGTTTCTCCGGCTTTTACTTGTGCCTTTTCTTTTGCAGAATATATTGTAAAAAAACTTCTTCATTAGTATTAAATCTTCCATGTTTCTACACTCTGATCTCTAGAAATGGAGTAGACATGAAAATTTTAGTTCCCGGTGGAGCAGGTTACGTAGGATCTCGCCTTGTTCCGGCTCTTTTAGATAAAGGCTATGAAGTTGTTGTCCTTGATCTTTATCTCTATGGAAGAGATATTTTTAAAAATCTTAAAGGGAACCTAACAGAGATTGAAGGAGATATGCGCGATATCTCTCTAGTAAAAAAAGCCCTTGTAGATGTAGATGCAGTCATCCATCTAGCCTGTATTTCTAATGATCCAAGTTTTGAATTGAATCCGGAATTAGGCAAATCAATCAACCTCGACTGCTTTGAACCTTTTGTATCCGAGAGTAAAAAATCCGGTGTTAAGCGCTTTATCTATGCCTCTTCTTCCTCTGTTTATGGCGTAAAAGAAGAGCCTAATGTTACGGAAGAGATGACTCTTGAACCTCTGACTGATTATTCCCGATTTAAAGCTGATTGTGAAAAAATTCTTCTTAAAGAATCCTCCGATGATTTTGTTTGTACAGTACTTCGTCCAGCAACAGTATGTGGTTATGCTCCACGTCAGAGGTTAGATGTAGTTGTCAATATCCTCACTAACCTAGCTTTTCATACAGGCAAAATCAAGGTGATGGGTGGTGATCAAATGCGTCCAAATATCCATATCGATGATATGGTACGTTGCTATATGCATGTGCTTGAACAGCCCTCTGCAAAAATAAATGGCAAAACTTTTAACGCTGGCTATCACAACCATACAGTCATGAATTTAGGACAAATGGTAGCAAAAGTCGTCGGCAAAACAAGACCCGTAGAACTTGTTATAGAGCCGACCAATGATAACCGCTCTTATCACATTTCTTCTGCTAAGATTGAAAAAGAACTTGGATTCACAGCCCTTTATACAATTGAAGATGCCGTAGAAGGTCTCGTCCAGGCTTTTCAGGCAGGTAGCTTGCCTGATTCTCTTACAGATGATCGCTACTATAATATCAAAACAATGAAAACGGTAAATCTTGCATGAAGTGCTTAGTTACAGGTGGAGCAGGTTTTATAGGAAGCCATTTAGCAGAACTTTTACTGCAAGCAGGTCATGAAGTTATAGCTCTAGATAACCTTAAAGGTGGCCATTTAAAAAATCTGACTTCCTTTAAGGATAACCCAGACTTTACTTTTGTAGAGGCTGATATTCGAGAGCCCGATGTTCTAGCCCCTTATTTTAAAGGTGTTGATTGGGTCTTTCATCTAGCTGGTGTTGCTGATATAGTCCCTTCGATAGAAAATCCACGTGAGTATGTGGAAACAAATGTGCAGGGAACCTTTAACGTCTTGCAGGCATCTAAAGATGCTCATGTTAAACGCTTTATATATGCAGCCTCCTCCTCTTGTTACGGTATACCCGATTGCTATCCCACACCAGAGGCAGCCCTTCCTCAGCCCCAATATCCCTATGCTCTTTCTAAGTATTTAGGGGAACAGCTTGTCATGCACTGGGCTTTAGTCTATAAAATGCCCTGTCTCTCTCTACGTCTATTTAATGTCTATGGCCCACGTGCTCGAACAACTGGCTCTTATGGGGCTGTTTTTGGTGTTTTTCTGGCACAAAAGTTGCATGGTAGGCCCTATACTGTTGTAGGCGATGGCACGCAAACACGTGATTTTACTTATGTCACAGATGTGGCAAGAGCCTTTATAAAAGCGGCTGAATCGCCTCTCTCCGGTGAGATCTTTAATGTAGGCAGCGGTAATCATTACAGTGTTAATCGCCTTATTGAGCTGCTTGAAGGAGAGAAGATCTATATCCCTAAACGCCCAGGCGAACCCGATTGCACCTTTGCCGACATTACCCATATTCGTAGTGCACTGAACTGGCACCCTCAAGTATCTCTAGAAGAAGGTGTTGCTCATCTTGTACGTAGTCTAAACGATTTTCAAGATGCCCCTTTATGGGATCCGGAAAGCATCAAAAAAGCCACAGCACCTTGGTTTAAATTTTTAGCAAAAGAGGAGGCTAAATGTTCCTTGAACGCCTAAAAGATTTTAATAAGCATATTGAAGAATGTTATTATACTACTCCCAATGGCTCCTTAGATCATAAAGAAGCTCTGCAACACTCTGTAGATCTTCTTCATCAAACCCGAGATAATGGAGGTATTGTTTACGTTGTAGGCAATGGAGGTAGTGCAGGTATTGCTTCCCATTTTCATACAGATCTTCTTAAAGGCCTAGAAATTCCTTCTCAAACGCTTTATGATGCCAATCTTGTTACCTGTCTAGGAAATGATTATGGCTACGAACACATCTTCAGCTCCCCTCTTAAGTTAATGATTAAACCACAAGATATGCTCGTTGCTATTAGCAGCTCAGGTAAATCCCTCAATATTATTAATGCAGCAAATACCGCTAAAGAAAAAGGCGCTAAAGTATTAACAATGAGCGGATTTGATCCAAAAAATCCTTTAAGAGGTCTCGGAGATCTCAATTGTTACTTGAGTTCCTTCGAATACGGCCTTGTAGAGATGGGCCACTTTTTTCTTCTTCACACTATTACTGATTATATTCATCAATGCAGAAAAAAATAATATCACTGGAAGAGATTTCCACATGCCTCTCCCCTTTAAGAGGTGAGGGTAAACGTATCGTTCACTGTCATGGTGTCTTTGACCTACTTCACCCAGGTCACATTCATCATTTCCGAGAAGCCAAGGCGCAGGGGGATACATTAGTTGTATCTATTACGCCTGATCGTTTTGTAAATAAGGGGCCCGGACGCCCGGCCTTCAATGAACTTTTACGCCTTGAAACACTTGCCGCTTTAAAAGATATTGATTTTGTAGTCCTTAACAACGCTCCCGATGCTATTTCCGCTATTGAATGCATCAAGCCCCATGTTTATATTAAAGGTTCTGAATATAGAGAACATAATAAAGATATCACTGGCAAAATCAGTCAAGAAGCTGCGGCTGTTGAGTCATGTGGCGGTCAAATTTATTATACAAATGATGATGTTGTCTTTAGTTCCTCCGCTCTTTTGAATCGCCATTTTGATCCTCCAAGCGAAGAAGTGCTCCATTTCATGCAGCATATGAAGTCTAAATATCAGGCTAATGACCTCCTCTCTTTTATAGATTCTCTTAAGGGTCTTAAAGTCTTAGTGGTAGGTGATGCAATTATCGACAGCTATCAGTATGTCTCTCCACTTGGACAGTCAGGCAAGGGACTTCATATGACCGCGCGCTTACTAGAAAAAGAGCTTTTTCTAGGAGGCTCTTTGATTATCGCTAATCACCTTGCAGAATTCGTAGATAATGTGACCCTTCTTACCGCAGTGGCTCACAACTGCCCCTATCGTTCCTTTATGGATAATACTTTAAATCCTAAAGTAGAGACTGCTTTTCTAGAAACTGATTTGGATATGACGCTCTGTAAAAAGCGCTATGTCTTACAAGATGGCAAACATTTTACTAAACTATTTGAGACTTATTCAACAACTGATCCTATTTTATCCGATAGTGCCGCTGAAGAAGTCGCTTCCTATATACGCGATGAAGCCTCTAGTTATGATTTAGTACTTGTTGCTGATTTTGGCAACGGCTTTACCAATAATACCATTATTGATGCCCTATCTGGTGTAGAGACATTTCTAGCAATCAATGCACAAACCAATAGTGGTAATCGGGGCTATAACGTAGTTACTCACTATAAACGTGCTGATTTTATATCGGTTAATGAAGCAGAATTGCGCCTAGCAGCTCACGATAGAGTAAGTAGTTTATCAACTGTTTTAGAACGGATTGCTACAAAACTATCCTGTCCCTCTATTTCTATTACACGCGGTGTAAATGGTGTTCTTTGTCATGATATCTCGGGGGACTTAACGATCCCAGCCTTTACAACTAGTATCGTGGATAGAGTCGGTGCCGGTGATAGTTATTTTGCCCTTGCCTCTCTGCTCTTAGCAAGTGGAGCGCCTCTTGATGTTGCTGGCTTTATAGGTTCTTTAGCAGCAAGTATGAACGTACAAGTAGTTGGAAATAAAGAATCAGCATCTAAATCTGCTCTTAGTAAATATCTAGTGAGACTTATGAAATGACCCTCTATTATGAAATGTTACGCATTAGACGTATCGAAGAGGCTATAGCCCTTCATTACCCCGAACAAAAGATGCGCTGTCCAGTTCATCTCAGCATAGGACAAGAGGCTGTTGCTGTAGGTGTTTGTCAGAATCTATCTCCAAAGGATTATGTCATCAGCGGTCATCGCGCTCATGCTCATTACCTTGCCAAAGGAGGCAGCTTACCGCGTATGATTGCCGAGATTTACGGCAAGAAAACAGGTTGCTGTAAAGGCCGTGGGGGCTCTATGCATCTCACTGATTTAGAAACGGGTTTTGTGGCTTCTACACCGATTGTCGCCAGCAGCATCCCCATAGGTGTGGGTATTGCTTTTGCATCTTTGATGAAAAAAGAGCCGCGTGTTACAACGATTTTCTTTGGTGAGGGAGCAACTGAAGAAGGTGTATGGGCCGAATCTTTAAATTTTGCAGCCCTCAAAAAATTACCCGTCTTATTTATCTGTGAGAACAACTTTTACTCCGTTTACTCCCCTCTTCATGTACGCCAGCCAGAAGAGCGTGACCGCGTTGCTATTGCTAAAGCTCACGGTATTTATACAGATGCTGGTGATGGGAATTCTGTAGAAGATGTTTTCAGCAAAACAAATAAAGCTTTAGAACATGTGCGTAAAGGCCAGGGACCTGCGTTCTTGGAGTTTACTACTTATCGTTATAGAGAACATTGTGGGCCCTATTTTGATAATCATATCGGCTATAGAACAGAAGAAGAGGCTGCTCTATGGCAGACTCGCTGCCCCTTAAAAAACTACCAAAATATCGACGAAGAAAAGCAGATTGCTGCAGAAATTAATGCGGCTTTTCTCTTCGCTCATAACAGCCCGCTTCCTGGCCTAGATGAATGGCGGATGCAAAACAGGGATAGTCAGGAGATACTCTCATGCGTGCTTTGAAATTTTCTGAAGCTCTTTTAGAAGCCTCCGACCAAGCGCTTGCAAGCGATCCAACTGTCTACTTAATGGGATTAGGCGTCCCTGATCCTAAAGGTCTTTTTGGAACAACAACAGGACTCGTCACAAAATATGGTCCTGATAGAGTTCTGGATATGCCTGTTGCTGAAAATGGAATGACAGGCATTGCTATTGGATCCGCCATTAATGGTATGCGCCCTATTTTAACGCATCAAAGAGCCGATTTTTGTCTTTTAGCCCTCGATCAAATTGTGAACAATGCTGCTAAATGGCGCTATATGTTTGCTGATCAAATGACGGCCGGCCTTGTCATTCGTCTAATTGTTGGTCGTGGTTGGGGGCAAGGCCCACAACACTCTCAATCGCTCCAAAGCCTTTTTGCGGCAATTCCTGGTTTAAAAGTAGTGGCCCCATCAAATCCTTACGATGCTAAAGGTCTTATGCTCAGCAGCATAAAGTCATCTGATCCCGTTATCTACTTAGAACATCGATGGCTCCATAACACCCACGGCGCTGTTCCTGAAGAAATGTATGAGGTACCGATCGGTAAGGCTAAAGTTATTAAAGAAGGCTCTTTTGTGACTCTTGTTGCCTCCTCTTATATGACACTTGAAGCGCGCAAGGCGCTTTTACTTGTTCCAGATATAGATGTAGAACTCATTGATCTACGCACCATTAAGCCTCTTGATGAAGAGACCCTTATCCATTCTGTTAAAAAAACAGGACGTCTTATTGTAGTAGACGGTGACTGGAAATTATCGGGTATCGCAGCTGAAATCATCTGCCTGGTGACAGAGCATTGCTTTACAGATTTAAAAGAAGCGCCTCTGCGCATTACACTCCCTGATACACACACACCCACAAGCTGGGCCCTGGCTAACCATTACTATCCCGATAGCTATGATATTGCCATCGCACTCCTCACACTTATTGGAGACACTGCAAGAGCCCAAGACTTGCATACCCAGATGATGAATAAAAGACTAACCGTGCCACTAGATGTCCCAGACAGCAGTTTTACAGGTCCCTTCTAAAGAGGAATATATATGAAAAAAGTTCTTGTTATTGGTAGCAACTCCTTTTCCGGCAGTGATTTTATCGATCTGCTTCTGGAGGTGGGTGGCTACGAAGTTATAGGCATCAGCCGCTCCCTAGAAAAACAGGGGCTTTTTCTGCCTTATAAGGTAAAAAACAGCCCATCTTTTTCTTTTCATCAAATAGATATTAATCATGATTTGAATCGTCTAAAAACACTTTTAGATACTTTTAAGCCCGAATATATCGTTAACTTCGCAGCTCAAAGTGAAGTAGGTCCTAGCTGGGATCATCCAGAGGACTGGTTTCAAACCAATGCCGTAGGCACTACTAAACTCGCTAATATGCTCAAAGACCTCCCCTATTTAAATAACTATGTGCACATCTCTTCTCCTGAAGTCTACGGTACCTGTGAAGGCAATATTCTTGAAACAGCCCCTTTGAATCCAAGTACTCCCTATGCTGCTTCTAAAGCCGCTGCAGATCTCTCTCTCTTCACCTTTGCTAAAAATTTCCGCTTTCCTCTTAGCATGATTCGTGCCACCAATGTTTATGGTGCACATCAACAACTTTTTAAAATTATTCCTCGCACGGCCATTTATTTAAAACTGGGGAAAACAATCGAACTTCATGGAGGAGGCGTTGCTGTAAAGTCCTATATCCATATTCGTGATGTTTCCAGAGGAACTCTTTTGACAATGGAAAAAGGTGTTAAAGGGGAAATATATCATTTCTCTCCAGACAAGGGTGTTGCTGTTAAAGATGTCGTTAATGCTATTTGTCAAAAAATGGGTGTTAACTTCGCATCAGCTACAAAAACAGCGCCTGAGCGCCTCGGACAAGATAAAGCCTATACCATTGATTCAAGTAAAGCTCGGAATGCCTTTGGATGGACCCCTAAAATCTCTTTAGAGGAAGGCATATCTCAAACTGTTGATTGGGTAGAAAGCTACTTTAATGAAATTGCAAAAGAACCCCTGCAATATATTCACAAGGCGTAACTTCTATGGAAATTGATCTTTTAGCTAACTATCCCCGCACTCAACGCAATATCGCCGAAAGAGGGCAAACAAAAACAGAATCTGACCGCGCTCTTGCTCGTCAGTTCGGCAAAGACTTCTTTGATGGGGATCGGCGGCATGGCTATGGAGGCTTTCGCTATAACCCGCGATTTTGGCAGCCAGTTATTCCCGATTTTCAAAAACATTATAACTTACGAGAAGGCAGCCATATTCTCGATGTTGGCTGTGCTAAAGGCTTTATGCTCTACGACTTCCTCCAAACAATTCCTGGCATTGAAGTAAAAGGCGTAGACGTTTCTTCTTATGCTATAGAACAGGCAGAACTAGCTGTACGGCCTTTCGTACAAATAGCTGATGCTCGAAATCTTCCTTTTTCCGATGCAAGCTTTGATCTAGTTATCGCAATTAATACGCTACATAACTTAGCAGGAGCTGATTTGGAAAAAGCTCTTTATGAAGTAATGCGTGTCTCCAAAGGCCATGCTTTTATTACCGTAGATGCCTATAGAGATGAGGCAGAAAAAGAGGCTATGTATGCTTGGAATCTCACGGCCCAAACTATCTTGCATGTAGATGAGTGGAAAGAGCTCTTTAAAAAAGTAGGCTACACAGGTAACTACTACTGGTTTATGCCATGAAGACAACAGCCGCTGTTCTTGTGCAAATAGGTAAACCGCTAGAGATCCAAGAGCTCGAATTACCAGCTCTTAAAAAAGGTCAAGTTCTTGTTGAAATCCACTATAGTGGGCTTTGCCATACCCAACTCAATGAAATAAAAGGTCTTAAGGGTGAAGACAAATATCTGCCCCATACTCTAGGGCATGAGGGTAGTGGTATTATTATTGAAATAGGTGAAGGCGTCACCAAAGTTCAGAAGGGTGACCATGTAGTGCTTTCCTGGATAAAAGGTTCCGGTCTTGAAGGGGGCGG
>CAIMEJ010000050.1 GCA_903839985.1 uncultured bacterium
CTTTTTATCAAGAGGCTTATGCACGCAATCCCTATGCGCTAGGGCCTATTTTAGAAGAAATTTCCCTCCATAAACAAACAGCTTATTACCGAATAAAAGCTCCAGAGACTGTTGCTTTAGAAAAGATATTTCCCTATAAATTATTTGCTAAAACAATCGTTATGCTAACCCTTGCGCTCTATTTTGTTTTTTTAAAAAAGCGCCAAGCCCAAAAAGCTTTAAAAAAATAATCTAATTTTTTACTGAAAGTACAGCTTAATAAAAAATAGGCTTGTTAATTTTCAAGCCACAACCTAATCTTGGTCTCCATGGAGACACTTACAATTATTGGTCAAACGCCAAGCAAAGCCTTAATAGAGGCCGTCTTTGCCCCTCAAAAAGGGATGAATATGATGAGCTTAAAGCTTGCTGGCCATCAAATGATTGATCAGTCAACAATGAATCTTTTTGAAGAGAGGTCTGCGGGCCTTGGCGCCCTCATTGGCCCTCATTTCCATCACCGATCACCAGACAAAATTCCTCCTATCAAAGATCCTACTCTTTTTCCACACCTGACGGTTATGAAGGAAAGGGGCATTCAAGAGCCTTTTTCGCATGGCATAGCCCGCTATGTCCCTTGGAAAGTTTTATCTGCTGAAAAAGAACGTATTAAAGCTGAGCTGACGGGAAGCATGAACTTTCGTGGGGTTCTTTTAAAGGATTTGGAAGGTTTTGACTTTCACATGACTTTTGAGGCCCGTATTATTGAAAAAGGTATTTCGATTGATTTACAAATTTCCAGCGAACAACCATCTGTTGTGGGACTGCATTACTATTATCAGTTGCAAAAAGGCAAGGGAAGAGTTAGCAGTCAAATTGCAGGGGCTTTGAGAGATGGAGCACTTCCGCCCGATCTTTCATTCAACCCCCAAACACATACTTTTGTTTATGACTGCGAGAAATCCTGTGATTATGGATTTAAGCCCCATCCTCACTCAAAAATGGGATGGATTAATTTTTCAACGGGCGGATTTAACACAGTTGTACGTTATGTAACGCCAACAGAGGGTTCATGGCAAATGTGGCATCCTGAAAAGGCTTCTTTTGTATGTATAGAGCCTTTATCTGCCGCAGATCCCCGCAGACCAACTGCAAAAGTCAGCGGTTTAATAACATGTATAGAAGTTGAGGAGAATTAGATTCATGCGCCATTTTAAAGCGTTTACTTTTTATTATATGCTGCCTTTTAGTATATATATATTTTTTTCGGCGTTGCAATCCCCCTCTTCGCAGCGCTTTTGGGGAATGATAGTTCTGGGAGCTTTTTTTGCTGCTGTAGGTCTTTTGCTCATGCAGAATGCTTTAAAAGCAGAAAAGCCAGAAGAGCCTTTGGCAAAGCCTGTAGAACCTGTTTTTAAACAAGAAGAAGTAGCAGTTGTAAAGCCCATGCCGGCTGTTATTATTGATGTAGCAAAAGAAAAAGAATGGGAAGAAAAGGTCCGCACTAAAGATGCTCAGATTCTTCTTTTACAACAGCAAATAAATACTCTTCAGGCAGATGTAAGCCGTTCAGGTGAACAGCTGAAAAGTCGTGAAGAGGCTATTCAAGAGCTTCGTTTTGAAGTACGCTCATTACTTGCTATTTCCCGTGGCAAGAGCTCTCCAGCAGCATCCTAAAAGCCGTTTTTATATAGCCTTTAAGGTAGTCGCTTAGTAGAGGAAATTTCTTTTTTCTATGTATCTTTTTTCTTTTAGAAAGATCTTGAAGGGGCCATTTAGTAAATGAGATAGGTAGAGAGTCTCCTATAAGCTCGCGTTTACCATCCTCAATAAAAGAGATCTGATCAAAAACGGTTCCTTCGCCTTTTTCATTAATATCTGTAAA
>CAIMEJ010000051.1 GCA_903839985.1 uncultured bacterium
CAGTGACTTTAAAGGATGGATTTTATATAGAAGTTCGTAACAAAGGAGCTAACTCAGGTATAAAAATCAGAAGCGACAACAGCGAAAGTATGCTTGAAGCTGCTAAAGAATACAAGAAGAGCAAAGAGGTAGTAGTTTTAGGCGAACACAAAAAGGGCAAATGGGTAACCGAACAGGCTGCCCCTGCATCCAAGTCTAAATCGCGCGCTAAGTAGTTAAGATTATCTTGCTACGAATTGCTTTTGTTGAATAACCTTGTTATCAGGCTACAACTATGCCTGTTTATAATTTTCTAGCAATAAGATAGGTTATGAAGACGATAAGAGTTCCGTAAAGAGCACTCAGAGTTCTTCCTAAAAAAGTAATTGCCTCAGGTGTATCCCAGTCTAAGACCAGGTTAACAAGGCGAGGAATTTGCAGGAGAAGGAGAGGATGCTTGAAATCTTGGCGATTTTCCAAGATAAAGCTTACTTTTTTTATCTCATCTACATGATAACCTAACGGAAAATCATTGTTAACGAAGTTGAAAGCAAAAGAGGTGAATAGAATTAGTATAAATAAAAAGGTTTTCAATTTGTTAGCATGTAAAAAATAAAATGAAGATTATAGCCCTATTAAAAGATCTTGTCAATTTAACGAGGGGCTTTTAAGATGACAGCTCTTCAATAGAAAGGAATCTTTATGGGATATTACCAGGAAATAGAGCAGATTTTGGCTGAAAAAAGTGCTGATTTGCTAGGACATACATGTACAACGATTGATAAAAAACATTTGCATATACCAGGACCCGATTTTGTTGATCGTATTTTTGTTCCTTCTGATCGCTCTAGCCGCGTGCTTTCTTCGATTCAACAAATTTATAATACAGGTAGGCTTGCTAAAACTGGCTACATGTCGATTTTGCCCGTAGATCAAGGTATTGAACATAGTGCAGGTGCTTCTTTTGCTCCTAATCCTATCTATTTTGATCCGGAAAATATCGTTAAACTAGCTATAGAAGGTGGTTGTAATGCCGTAGCAAGTACGCTAGGAGTTCTTGGTTCTGTAGCCCGTAAGTATGCTCACAAAATACCTTTTATTCTGAAATTGAATCATAATGAATTTCTTTCCTATCCCAATAAATACGATCAAATTATGTTCGCAGGTGTCGATCAGGCCTTTGATATGGGCTGCGTAGCAGTCGGGGCCACAATCTATTTTGGTTCGGAAGAAAGTGACCGCCAAATTGTAGAAGTAAGCGAAGCTTTTGCTCATGCCCATGAGCTTGGTATGGCTACTATTCTCTGGTGCTATTTACGTAACAGCGCTTTTAAACAGCCAGCTATGGACTATCATCTAGCAGCAGACTTGACCGGTCAGGCAAATCACTTAGGTGTTACTATCCAAGCCGATATTATTAAGCAGAAGCTGCCCGAGTGTAATGGGGGTTTTAAGGCCTTGAAGTTCGGTAAATATGACGAAAAAATGTATACAGAGCTCGCTTCCCCGCATCCGATAGATCTAACACGTTATCAAGTAGCTAATTGCTATATGGGTCGTATGGGTCTGATTAATTCGGGTGGGGCTTCAGGAAAAAATGATCTTCAGGATGCCGTTAGCACAGCAGTTATTAACAAGAGAGCGGGTGGTATGGGCCTTATTTCTGGAAGAAAAGCTTTTCAAAAACCTATGACAGAGGGTGTTAAGCTCCTCAATAGTATCCAAAATGTCTACCTGGAACCACAGGTCTCTTTAGCATAATACAAAAAAGCTCTGGGAAAATACAAAGTATTCTCTCAGAGCTTTTTAATCTGATTTTTTAGTTTATCTCCCTGATATAGAGAGGTCTAAAATCCAGTTTTTAATCATTTATTAGATTAGGCCGTTTCCGAAGCACCCAGCTTGCGTAGAGTTGCAAAATGAGATTTTACAGCTGCAAAGAAGCTTTTATGATGATGGTAAGTCACGCCATATTCCCCAGCTGTTTTACGCACAATGTCTGAAATACGCGGAAGGTGCGTATGACAGATATGAGGAAATAGATGGTGCTCTACTTGAAAGTTCAGGCCTCCAAAAAGAAAGGTGGAAAGACCATCTTTGCTACCAAAATTAGCTGTTGTTGCTATTTGGTGTTTAGCAAAACTATACTTAAGAGAACCTAAGTTATTAGGCATAGGGAATTCTAAATTTTCTACAATATGGGCCAGCTGAAAAATAACAGTTAGGGTTAATCCTCCTAGAGCTAGCATCAACAGATAGCCACAAAGTATAACTCCTATAGAGTAGGGCAGGACGAGGCAAGGAACCACCAAGAAGAGTGTATAGTGAAAGAGCTTTAAAACGATCATGGCAGCAACTTCTTTGCGGGAAGGTTTGCCGGGGCTGCCTTCTCTATCTTTAAGAGCGCGTATAATACGGCGTGTATCTGAGACGAAAACCCATCTAATCAGATTTAAAGAGTAAAGAACCGGAGCATACCATTGTTGAAAGCGGTGGTATTTACGGTAAGGATCTTCTGGACAAAGGCGTAGTAAAATAGGGGTGTTAAGGTCTGCATCATGGCCTTTTACATTAGTAAAAGTATGATGATCCACCGTATGTTCTTTTTTCCAATAGAAAGAAGTAGCCCCAAAAATATCCATTATAAATCCGAGCAGCCTGTTGCTTTTAGGATCATTGGTATAGGCGCCGTGGAGAGCATCATGGATAATATTCATGGTGGCAATAGCTACGCAAAGACCCAGGACTCCATAGATAGCAAATAGGCTAGGAAGGCCGCCGATACCGCTTAAAAGCAGTGCATAAACACTTACCAAAACGCTAAACATAAAGATGACTTTTCCGTAAGTCTTTCCGCTGGCTTTAGGCGATTTGTTATTTTCTTGAAAATAAAGATTCACACGATCCCTTAATATTTTAAGAAAATCACAGGAACCGTCTCTATTAAAGTGTATTTTTTCTGTTTTCATAGACCCTATTATAAAAGAATATCTTGTTTTAAGATACGCAAAAATGCTAAGCAGTTTTATACATCATATCAATCTAATATACAACATTTTAGCTTATTTATCTATTGATTTTTAGGGCTAGGATTACTTTGGAATATAGGCCAGATAGGGGCCGAAATGCTTAAGAGCCCCTCTATGCGGAAAGAAGATCATCTAGCCGATTCAGGTTAGCGCTTGATTTAAAATATACTATATATACAATCAGGCTTAAATGGTCATAATTAAAGGAGTTTTTATATGATTCATCCAGCACTTATCCCAGGAGCTTCTCTGCTTGCCGGAATTATTATTCTCGTTTTTCCTAAAGTTTTAAATTATATCGTAGCTCTTTACTTGATCCTTGTCGGAGTTTTAGGGCTTATGCACTTTTTTAATATGCCTGCTGCTTAAGCTTTAGGATAGGTTAATAAGTCGTTAACGGATGCTACCCCTTGTGTCAGCAAGGCTTTGTTGACTGCAAGGGCCGCATCTTCTTTTGAAAGGACGCTTCCGCTTAAGGTAACAATACCATTTGTGGAATCAAGGGCTATTTTTGCATACCGATCACTAGATATATTCATTAACTGGCTTCTTAAAGAGATGACGATCTGCCGGTCTCTAACACCGTAATAGCTATCACGTGTATCAACTGTTTGGTTATCACCAAAGTTGGCAGGAGGTGTTGCTTTAATGGTTAGCTGATTATCAATACCACTTACGCCATCTAGACTGTTGATAGTCGCAATAATTTGATCGATATCTTTCTGACTCTTCACAACCCCTACGAGGCGAACTACGCCATTTTGGATGCTAATACGAACTGGGTCATAGATATTTCCAAAATTATTTTTGAGAGCGCCGCGAATATTCAGTGTTAATTGGCGATCACGTTCAGTTGTATAGGTATTGAGATCATTAACAGTATCTGTTGCTTGCCCGCGGTTTGTAATCAGAAGGTTATTATTAATATTTAAGACGCCCTGTACACTGAGAGCCTTATTTGTCATGGCCTGTCTGTCTTGAGAGTTTTCTACAGAGCCTTCAAAGGTAACAACGCCATTGGAAACACGAATCGAAATGCCTGCATACTTAGTGCCAAACTGACTCGAAACGTGTTCACGGATATTGCGAAGAATATGATGGTCTTTATCGCTTGTATAGCTATCATTAGGATTATCAACTTCTGATCTTGTAAAACTATGCTGGAAGCTGAGATCTTGAGCTAAAAGAGGGGCTGTTAGCAACAAAAGTTGTAAAACACGTTTCATAGGCAGATTTTTACTCCAAAAAGCTATTTTCTGCAGTAAAATTTTTCCAAATAAGTTAAAATACCAGATCAAAATAAAGGAGAACTGCCATTGGCTAAAGCAAATAAAAATACAATTCTTATTCGAGTTATCATAGCTATTATTTTAGCCGTCATCATCGGCTATTATAGCCAGGGTATCTCTATAGGAGGTCTGCAGTTAGCCTCTCTTTATGAAATGCTGGGGCAGCTTTTTTTAAATGCCTTAACAATGATAGTTATTCCTCTTGTAGCCTCCTCCTTAATTGCTGGCATTGGAAGTTTAACCCTTGACGGCTCTTTTGGACGCCTCGGAGTAAAAACCTTTTTCTATTATATTGTGACAATTTTAGTCGCTGTTTTAATCGGTGTTGGACTCGTTTCTTTGATCTCTTTTGATCAATTCAAACCAGTTTTGGATAAGATGAGCGAGATGCCTACTAACATTCAGCTACCCTCTAGTGGCTATGATCTTTTAAAACAGATCCTCTTTAAGATATTTCCAAGCAATATTTTCCTTGCGGCATCCCAGGGCAATATGCTGGGGATTATTTTATTTAGTGTGCTCTTTGGGCTAGGGCTTTCTAAAGTAAGTGGCCCCTCTCAAGGAACTCTGCTTAAATTTTGGCAGGGCTTTTTTGCTGTTATGATGTCTGTTACGCATATTATTATGAAGTTTCTGCCCTTCGGTGTCTTTTTCCTTGTGGCACGTACAGTGGCAAGTGGAGGCTTTGCTTCTTTTTCATCTGTTGGATTCTTTCTCTTAATAGTTTTACTTGGCCTTGCTCTCTTTTTATTCGTAGCCCTGCCTATTATGCTCTATATGCGTGGAGCCAGCCCTCTCAAGTATTTTAGAGCCGTATCTCCAGCTTTAGTTACAGCTTTTAGTACGAGCTCTTCTGCTGCTACCTTACCTATTACCATGGAATGTGTCGAAAGAAATGCAGGTGTTTCTAATCGCATATGTAGTTTTGTAGTGCCTCTTGGTACAAGTGTGAATATGACAGGTTCAGCTCTTTATGAATGTGTAGCTGTTCTTTTTATTGCCGCGATGTTGGGAATCGATCTCACCATTATGCAACAGGCCATGGTTGTCGTGCTTTCTCTCCTTACAGCTATGGGTATGGCTGGTATTCCTTCCGCCAGTCTCATATCACTGATCATTATTCTTAATACTCTAGGCCTTCCAGCTGAAAGCATAGCTCTGATTGTTCCAGTAGAACGTATTCTAGATATGTTTAGAACAGTTGTGAACGTAGCTAGTGAAGCTGGATGTGCTGTTATGGTGGCTAGATGGGAAGGTGAGAATGTCCTTCCTAGATAACCTTTATTTATAAATAAGGGGAGTCTAAAAGTATCTATAATGGATAGCTTCTAGGTAGAAAAGAGGGTAAGGCAAAAATATCCTGTCTTTGATAGACAGGAAAAAGAGGAAGGCCAAAATGGCCTTCCTAGATAAATTGCTCAGGCTAGATTTAATCTCCGAAAGGCCCGACTGCACCAGGAACGTGGGAGGTTGGATCATCGGGATTCGTGTAAGCCTGCTCTATGCGCTCCTCTGTATCAGGGCTTGCCTCATCATCTATAACATTGCCACATCCCTCTCCAGGAGCACATCTTTGGGCGCTTAGTCCGGTAAAGAGTGCAAGTAATAAAGTTAATAGTTTCATAAAATCCTTATTTTTTATTTTTTTCATGAGCTGCTATAATGTGACGTGTTTTGATAAGAGCATCTGGGCTTAAACTGATGCTATCAATACCCTGGTCAACGAGAAATTTAGCAAAATCTGGGTAGGTAGAAGGAGCATCACCGCAAATTCCAATCTTACACTTGTTTGCTTTAGCTATGCTAATTACTTCTTTAATCATCTTTTTAACAGCGGCATTATTTTCGTCAAAGAGGGGAGCAACGAGAGAACTGTCACGGTCTAGACCGAGAATCATTTGTGTTAAGTCATTGCTGCCTATGCTCATACCATCAAAAAGAGCACAAAACTCTTTAGCAAGAATAACATTACTAGGAAGCTCGCACATTACATAAACTTCGAGTCCCTTCTTTCCTTTTTCTAATCCGTTTTTTTTCAAAACTTTAAGTACTTTTTTCCCCTCTTCTAGGGTACGGCATACGGGAATCATTACTTTAAGATTAATAAGGCCAAATTCTTCTCTTACTTTTTTGACAGCCGCGCATTCAAGGGCAAATCCCTCTTCATAATGAGGATCGTAGTAACGAGAGGCACCACGCCAGCCAATCATAGGATTTTCTTCAAGGGGCTCAAAAGGGGCCCCTCCTATTAGATTGGCATATTCATTTGTTTTAAAATCACTAAAGCGCAAAATTACGGGGCGAGGATAGAAAGCTGCTGCGATAAGGGCAATACCAAAACTGAGCTTTTCTACAAAATACTCTTTTTTATTTGGATACCCTTTTGTGAGCTGATTAATCTCAGCGCGCACTTTTTTATCTTGGATTTTGTCAAAATGGACAAGGGCCATTGGATGAATTCGAATAGATTCACTAATAATAAATTCTTCCCGAGCGAGGCCAACACCTCCAGAGGGCAAAAAACTCAAATCAAAGGCATGTAGTGGGGAGCTCACATTCAGCAAGAGATCTGTTTTGAGCTTTTCAGGACCTAAGGAAGTCTGTTTCTTTGAGAATTTTAAAATGCCTGGATGGACAAAGCCTGTTTCTCCCTCACTACAATTAATTGTTAAGGGCTGACCTGTTTTAATTACTTCTGTAGCATTATTTGTTCCTACAATACAAGGCAGGCCTAGCTCTCTGCTCACAATGGCCGCATGGGAAGTTCTTCCGCCGCGATTAGTAACGATTGCAGAAGCTTTTTCCATAATAGGTACCCAGTCAGGGTCTGTTATTTCAGTAACTAAAATTTCTCCGGCTTTAAAAAGTTTGATATCTTTTACGCTTTTAATAACATGTGCTTTACCGGTTGCAATTTTTTTACCGATACTCTTTCCAGAAGTAATGACGGGGTGGGTGCCCTCCAGATGATATTCTTCAAAAAAAGAGGTGTTTTTGCTTGATTGCACTGTTTCAGGCCGTGCTTGTACAATAAAAAGAGCCCCTGTAGGTGCATCTTGAGCCCATTCAATGTCCATCGGCTGCTTATAATGAGCTTCGATGGCAAGTGCTGCTTCAGCAAGTGCGAGCACCTCTTTATCGGTAATACAGAAGCGTTCACGGAGTTTTACGGGTGTCGGGGCTTTTTTACCCTGCATTATCCGTATAGATTTTTCACCCATTTGCTTATAGATAAGTTTTTTTGTTGGCTTAAAGACATAGAACTCATCAGGGTTCACAGAGCCTTGGACAATACTTTCTCCCACACCATAGCTACCTGTTATGAAAACAACGTTCCTGAAGCCACTTTCTGTATCTAGGGTGAAGATGACACCCGAAGAGGCTTTGTCTGAGCGCACCATTTTTTGTACGCCTATAGAAAGAGCCACATCAAAATGGTCGAAGCCCTGTTTATTACGATAGATAATAGCGCGTTCTGTAAAGAGTGAAGCAAAACAGTGCTTGCAGGCATGGAGAAGCTTTTTTATCCCGCGAATATGTAGATAAGATTCTTGCTGTCCGGCAAAACTTGCTCCAGGAAGGTCTTCAGCTGTAGCTGATGAGCGAACAGCGACATCAAGGTTTTTTGTTTTACACTGAGTCGATAGGCGCTTATAGCCTTTTGTAATGGATTTAATAAGAGCTTCAGGAAGCTTTGCCTTTAAGAAAAGATTACGTGCTTTTAGGGAGGCTTTAGTGAGGTCTTTTTCTTGAAGGATTTTTTGAAGGGGAGCTCTTAATCCATTTTCTTCTAAAAAATAACGATAGGCATGAGCAGTAATAGCAAAGCCTTCAGGAATACGGACCGATTTTTTGAGCTTTTGGGTCATTTCGCCAAGGGAAGCATTTTTACCTCCTACAAGAGGAAGGTCTTTTATCCCTATAGATTTAAATGACTTAAGAAAAGGGCCTAAGAGTGACTTTGTTCTCATAGGCCCAATTTAAATATTTTTTTATATTAAGGCTAGTTGATTTTGATGAGTTCTACTTCAAAAAGTAATGTTGAATCAGGAGGAATGCTACGTCCTGCCCCTCTTGATCCATAGCCTAGGTTTGGGGGAATGATTAATGTTCTTTTTCCACCTACCTGCATACCCACTAGACCCTCTTCCCATCCTTGGATAACCATATGGCCACCTACTTTAAAAGAGAAAGTCTCATCACGGGGAAGTGAGGAGTCAAATTGCGCCCCTTTTACTCCATTTTTATAGATCCATCCAGTGTAATGAACTTCTACAGTATCCCCTTTTTTTGATTTGGGTCCTGTTCCGACTACGGTATCTTCATATTGAAGACCTGTAATAGATGTTTGTATTTGTGAGGCATTTACTGCTGACAGATCCATATGCATTACCGCCATAAAAGTTAAGATTAATAGAGTGAATAATTTCATGAGACTCCCTTTTTTTTAAGAGATTCAGGTTAAGTAACCAGGTCACTTATGATCAAGCAAGAACATCGACAAGCTCATGTTTTGGATTTTGTTCTTTGCAGTAGGATTTGCTCCAGGCATTTTGAAAGAGAATCATAGGGCGACTTTGCCTATCTTGCGCCAGAAGAGAGTTAGAGGGCTTATTAAAGGTTTTGAGATCACCTATAATCCATGCACTACATTGATACGGCAGGAGATTCATTACCGTATCTACTCCATATTCGGCCTTAAGGCGGTACTGCATTACTTCAAATTGAAGCTGCCCAACGGCTGCAAAAATAGTGTCTCCACCCATTTCAGAGGGCTTGATCATTTGAATAGCACCCTCATCTACAAGCTGCAAGCAGCCTTTATCAAAGGATTTGCGCTTAAGAACATCTTTAGCGTAGAGGGTTGCAAAGATTTCAGGCTGAAATTGAGGTAGCGGCTTAAATGTGAATCCACCTGTTACGGAGAGGGTGTCACCTATGGCAAAAAGTCCGGGATTAATAACGCCAATGACATCACCTGGATAGGCAAAATCAAGTGTTGTTCTTTCACCAGCTAGCATGCTGTGAGAGCGTGAAAGGCGGATTTCTTTTCCTGAGCGTTCATTTTTTACTGTTAAATCACGTTCAAAACGGCCCGAGCAAATACGAATAAAAGCCATGCTATCACGGTGCCTTGGGTCCATATTGGCTTGTAATTTAAAAACATAACCACTGAAAGGTGTTTTTACGGGATCGATTTCTGTCTCTGTACCGTCTTTTTTATCAGCCATTCTAGCATGTGGTGCGGGAGCCAGGTGAATGAAGGCATCAAAAAAGG
Source organism: uncultured bacterium (assembly GCA_903839985.1). Classification (GTDB taxonomy): domain Bacteria; phylum Chlamydiota; class Chlamydiia; order Chlamydiales; family VFKH01; genus VFKH01. The sequence goes on from CAIMEJ010000051.1 coordinate 9,576, forward strand.
GTTCAATACCAAAATTAATAAGTGCAGAGGCAAAGAAAACCGGTGTCAAGTCGCCCGATAGAAAATCTGCCCGTGAGAAAACATTGCCGGCCATATCTAAGAGCTCTAATTCCTGCTTAAGCTCAGGGTAGACCCTTCCGATACGTTTTTCTGCCTCATTCAGTGGCACTTTTTCGATGTCCGCTTTTTGAGCCCCGCCTTGCGATGTCTTAGTGAAAAAGAGGCATTCATTGGTTTTGCGATCTACAACGCCTGTGAATTCTCTTCCCATGCCAATAGGCCAGTTCATGGCATAAGAATGAATCTGTAAAACTTCTTCCACCTCATTCATAAGATCAAGAGGGTCTCGTCCAGGCATGTCCATTTTGTTAATGAGAGTTAGCACAGGAATTTTTCTTAAGCGACAGATTTCAAAAAGCTTACGCGTTTGATTCTCGACACCTTTAGAGGCATCAATAACCATGATTGCGCAGTCGGCAGCTGTGAGTGTACGATAGGTATCTTCGGAAAAGTCTTTATGACCAGGGGTATCAAGTACGTTGATAATAACGCCTTTATAAGTAAACTGCATGGAGGAAGAGGTGATAGAAATACCTCTTTCTTGCTCCATAGCCATCCAGTCAGATGTAGCGGCTTTACGCCCTTTGCGGCCTTTTACCATACCGGCTGAAAGAATCATGCCGGAATAGAGCAAAAGCTTTTCCGTTAGCGTGGTTTTACCAGCATCAGGATGGCTAATAATGGCAAAGGTGCGTCTTTGAGCGATTTCTTCTTCTATGGTCATGTAAGAACAGGATATTTGTGCGGTCTGGAAGAGTAACGGGTAAAATCGGGAGAATCAAGGGCTACTTCGATATATTCCAGATAAAGGCCTGTTTCGAATCCGCCTATTTGGTTTTTCTTTAATTCTCTAGATTTTTTGACGGCTAAAGGATCGATATCGGCTGTTTTCATGAAGGATTCGATGACTTCCATAAGATCACCTAGTTCTTCGATCAGCTCATTTTTATCTAAAGCTTCTGAAACTTCTTCGGCTTCTTCTATAATTTTGGCCTTGAAAGCGTGGACTAATTCCTCTTTTTTTAAGAGGCGAGAGGTGGTTTTAATATTTTTATTTTTGCAAGAGGATTCAACAAAATCTCGGGCCAGCTTTTTACACAAAAATTTCTTTGTTAAGGAGGTAGTCATACTATTCATAAGAGCCATTTTAACTGGGGCTTTGCCTTCTTAACAAGGTATTTTTTGGCCCTTAAATTTTTAATTTTTCCTAAAAGATTTAAGAAGATCGAGGAGGAAACCAAAGGGCAAATTGACCTTTTGCCTGCTCTAAGAACATCTGTTTCCCGTTAATAGTCCGGCAGCCTTTTTTACGAGCCAGCTTCAGAATGAGCGTCTCTTCACTGCTTACAAGCAGATCAAGAACGGTTGTTCCCGGAATAATATATTCTGGGTTAATAGGAAGAGGGGAGGGCGTGCAATTAATGAGGATGTCATAAGGGCCGCGATAATTAAGGCCCTCTTGAGGAGGTTTAGGCGTCCGGCTTAAAAAAACAACCGATGATTTACGAGCAAGTGCTTCATTAGCAATAGCTTTTGCTGCACCTCCTGTGCCAATGATAACAATTTTTTTACCCTTCACTTCACCAAGGGTATTAAGAGCCCCTATGCCATCTGTATTAAAACCGAAAATGACACCCTTTTCAAAGCAGAGAGTGTTGACAGCCAAAACAGGGCTTTTAAGCACATCAATATAGGGGAGTATAGTTTCTTTATGAGGACGAGTAACGCTCATACCTTGAAAAAGCTCTTTGGCATATTCCAGAAAGGGTCCCAGTTCCTCGGGGAGGACTTCTATTTTGAGGTAGACAGCATTGATTCCAGATTCATGAAAAAAAGTATTGTGTGTTACATCACTGATGCTTTGAGAAACGGGGGTCCCAATGAGAGCGTAGAGGGCTGTTTGTTTATTTAAAGGGTAGTGATAGCGCTCTTTAAGGACTTGCATAGTAAGCTGGCCTGGTGCGTTTATATCCTCTTCCGAAATAGCGGCATAAGAGAAGGGCGCTAGAATTCGGCTAGCTTCTCCGTGCGGGCCCATACTAATAGCAATAAGTTTATCATCTTGACGCCTAGACCAGGAAATTAAGCGCCAGGCATCAAGGCATGAATTTGCCATGACAGCTATTTTGTAGAAAGCTGCCGGATGCTGGCACATTTTTTGATAAAGGCCGTCCAAATCATCAGGTGTTTTTTCAAAGTCATGGTGGGATAGAATGATCTTTGTCGAACCGATCTGTGCACCAATATGTGCACTGATATTTGCACAGATCTTTTTATCAATTTGTTCACCAATATGTGCACGGATTTGTTTAAGGATTTGTTCTAAGAGGGGATTGCCATAATCAATGTCTATGTATTCTGGATGTAGGTCTAAGAAATCTTCGGCATGGGGAAACTTGAAGATCATAGGAAGGGTAAATTGATTACGGAGTTCTTGAAGATCCTCCTTTTTAAGGCTGCAGCGTATTTCCAAGATATCGGCATAGGGGAGCGCTTTAATAATTTGAGCGGAGGCCTCTATAAAAGAGGGCCCTAGAATTACAGCCGTGAGCATCTGTTCAGAAGAAGAGCATCAGCCAGAACAAGAGCCAGCATAGCTTCCACGACAGGGACAGCGCGAATGGCTACACAAGGGTCGTGGCGAGATCCTTCGGGTAATTGAAAGATAGCAGGCTCACCTTCTAAGGTGACTGTTCTTTGGGGTTTTGTGATACTAGAAGCTGGCTTAAATACAGCTCTTCCTATAAGTGGCATGCCTGTTGAGATGCCTCCAAGAACACCTCCTGAATTGTTTGTCGCAGTTGTTTCTTTATCTATAAATAGATCATTATGTTCAGAACCCTTCATATTTCTTGAAGAAAAACCCGATCCTATTTCAAAGCCTTTACAGGCAGGAATGCTTAAGAGTGCGTAGGCAAGTTCTGCTTCGAGCTTTTTATAGATGGGATCACCAAGTCCTTGGGGTACTCCTGAGGCTATAAATTCAATAACGCCGCCGACAGAGTCTCCATTTTTTATAGCTTCTTCAAGTAAAGCCGCTTTACAATCAGCCTCTGTTTCACCACCGATTTCGGCAATAAAGGCTTCCAGCTGGATACCATAATGAAGGAGGAGTTTTTTAGCAATAGCGCCTGCAGCTACACGGCAAGCAGTTTCTCTTGCAGAGGCACGTCCTCCGCCTCGGTAATCAAAAAGGCCATATTTAGCAAGGTAGCTGGAATTGGCATGTCCGGGTTTTAGTAAATCTTTTACTGCTTCATACTTACTGCTATCGGCATCTTTATTAGCTATGCTAATAGAAATAGGTGCACCTGTTGTGCGTCCTTCAAATACTCCAGAGAGTATTTCAGCAATATCTGGTTCTTTACGAGGAGAGGTGTGAGGGTTTCTTCCAGGAGCCCTTCTTAGAAGAGCTTCGTTAATTTCTTCTACACATATGCTTAAGCCAGCAGGGCATCCGTCGATAACAACACCGATTGCTTTGCCGTGAGACTCTCCCCAGGTTGTAATTTTAAAAATAGTTCCGTAAGCATTACTTCCCATAGATCCTCTTCCCAAGTATACGTAGCCATTTGGTTATAAATAGGTAGCCGCTTTTCTGCTAAAGCATAAAAAGCCTTTTCTGGATCTTTATTATCCAAAAAGGCAGGCAGATTTTTAGACAATCTATTCCATATGGTTATTAGAGGTGTTTTTAAATAGATAAAAAGACCTAATTTTTTAAGAATTTCTCTATTGTCCACATTGTCTAAGCTGCCTCCGCCCAGTGCGATAACAAGATGAGAGCCTTGGATGCTTGCAATTACTGCGCCTTCTAATCGACGAAAAAAAGCCTCACCCTCTTTCTGGAAGATCTCTCGGCAAGAGCGCTGCATCTTTTCTTCAATAAGCAAATCAGTATCTACAAATTCCCAATTTAAATGCGTGGCAATTTTTTTTCCGAGCGTTGTTTTCCCACTCTTAGGTAGGCCACATAAAATAATATTCATAGAATACCGGCACCGAGGTAGTTAAAATCCTCTTTAAAATCCGGAAAAGTTTTGGATATACACTCCACTTCTGAAATAGAGCTCTCTCCATCACTTCCTAGTGCCGCAACAGTCAGTGCCATTGCTATACGATGATCATGATGAGAATATAATGCTGCTGCCTTAAGCCTTGATGGACGAATGATAAGCCCATCTGGTAGTTCTTGGATATCTGCACCCATTTTAGTCAGCTCTGTAGCAATAGAATGAATACGATCACATTCTTTATGCCTGCAGATAGCTGCATTATAAATATGTGTTTCACCTTCTGCAAAACAGGCTATAACACTTAAAACGGGTAGGCTATCTACAAAATCATTGATATCTACTTTAATACCCTTCAAAGAGCTTTTTTTGATATGCAAAGTAGTGCCGTCTATCTCGATCTTTGCGCCCATTGTTTGTAAAACAAAGATAAGCTCTTTATCTCCTTGCATATCTTCCATATCGATATTTTTGAGGGTCAGCTCCGATTGAGTTACGAGTGCTGCGGCAAGAGGAAAGGCGGCGGAGCTTAAGTCACCAGGCACTGTGTAGTTAAAACTTTTATAACGTGCAAGCCCTGGCAGTTGGTAGGTTCCTTGATAAGTAATGCCTAGTCTATCAAACCAATTCAGTGTGAGTTGGACCCACGGCTTTTCACCTGGATTTTCAATAGTGATGTCGATGGGGCCTTCTGCGAAAGCTGCGGCAATCAGTAAAGCAGATACGGGCTGAGAGTCAGTTCCTTGGATAACCGCAGAGCCTTTTTTGAGAGGGCCTTGAATAATAATGGGGGCATAGTTGTCGCCGCGCATAGACTGAGCTTTTGCCCCTAACTGGTTAAGACCATTTAAGAGCTCTTTCATAGGCCTTTGGTGGCGAATTGAATAATCACCGGTAATAACAACAGGATGGCTTGAAAGAGCCCCGAGAGCTGCACAGAAACGTAGAACAATACCGGAATTTCCAGCATTAATAACATCTTCTGTAGCTTTAATCTGGCCATCAAGCCCCTCTATTTCTAAGCAGTGAGGAGTAACCTCTATTTTAGCACCAAAAAGTCTGCACGCCTCTATCATAGCATCTGTATCAGGGGATTTGAGGTGATTATGGATAGAGCTTATACCCTTTGCCATAGAGGCAAACAGAATGGCTCTAAGTGTCTGGGACTTAGAAGGAGGAATAGAAATTTCGCCCTTTAGCTGGGCGTTCTTAATGCGATATAGAAGCATGGTGTCTCTATTTTGCTATAAAGCCTAATATTTCACATACATTGCTGTTTATTTATTTGTAATATACTGATTATTAACTTTTAGGATCTTATAGAGGGTGTCGTGGTTAAGAATAATAGAAGGTATTGAGGGGCCTTGATAAGAGGGACTCTTTTAAAAGACATGGCTTTAGGTAAGAGCTTGGATGGTCCAGCAGCGATGTGCTTTACGCCCTTTAAAATCAATAGGCTCTGTTTTTGAAGAGATTTCACGTAAAGAACAGGGAGGTAAAAGAGAGCTATCTATTTGGAATTTACGAGAGTTTGTACTAAAAAAAAGAGTCCCATTCGGCTTAAGAATACGGAGCGCTTTTTCAATAAGTTCTTTATAATCTTCTTGGATATCGAATATGTGTGCCATTTTTTTAGAGCGAGAGAGGGTCGGCGGATCTAGGACGATAAGATCGTATTTTTGAGTCTCTTGATCAAAGAACTTCAGGCAGTCAGCACGTTCAATAATATTAGTTTTGGCATTAATTTTATTTAGGCGAAAATTATTCTCGGCCCAAGCGCAGTAGGTGTTAGACATATCGACTGTTTTAGTAAAAAGAGCGCCTCCAAGGGCGGCGTGGACGGAGAAGGAGCCTGTATAGGCAAAGAGGTTAAGCAGGCTTTTACCCTTTGCCATAGAAGCAATAAGGTGCCTTGTTTCTCTGTGATCAAGAAAGAGTCCTGTATCTAAATAATCTCTTAGGTTAACCCAAAATTTCACACCATACTCTTGTACAACAAAAAAATCAGAGGAGAGATCTTTTTTTTCATATTGCTCTATTTTAGTGCGCCTGACACGCGTGCGCCAATAGATGTCCTCTTTTTTAGCATGAAATAGATCAGCTAGCACATTTTCTACCTCTATTTCAAAGCGATCATCTGGATCCTGTTTGCTGGCAAAATAGTGTACACAAAAGCGTCTATCATAAAAATCGATGGCAAAAGGATAGTCTTTTATATCGCGATCATAAAGGCGAAAACAGTTGGTCTTCGTTCTTTCTGCCCATTTACGCCGATGTTGATAATTTTTTCGTAGGCGATTTTTGAGAGGTGAGCTCTTATCTTCATGATCTATGAGTAAAGGTAAAGGCTTGAAAGTCATAGCTATTTATTATAATCAATAAGGTCTTTTAAAGGAGCACAATTGATCTAAATCCAGGATAAAAGTTCTTAAAGACGTTCAGCTTTTATTCGTCGCTATTTGAGAACCTCTGAATCAGATAGCCATCTATAATTTTAGTCTGATCCTCATCATTTCCGATAAAGTGTTTTATTTCGGAAAAGAGATAGCTGAAGCCCTCTTGCTCATAAGAGAATTGGCTATGTTTATCAAAGCTATCTTGGACATGAGTCCAATTGAATTTCTTTTCCTCGCAGAGTTTCTTAAAAGCACTTGGGTTTATTAGAGCGATATTGTTCTTAGGAATCTCAGAAATAGCGCTATATTCAGTGAGTATAGGCACCTTTTTAATGATGTAGCAATCTTGATTCTTGTTAGTAGTGCATACGAATGCAACATTATTATATTGAGGAAGTTCAGAAAATCCTATAGCAGGAAGGGATTCTGTATCTTTATTTGCAGGAAATAGATCTTCTAGGTCATCCACATCCATTAATCGGATTCGATAAGAAAGAGCCGCTCTCCAGGGAATAGATACAGGATTATATAAAAGAAGAAAAGGATCTAGAGAACTCTTCGCAGTTGACAAGGAGCCTTCTGGGACACTTGATGGGGACTCCTCACCTGGTTTACGAGGCTCGCTCGGATCTATAGCACTGGCTGTTCCTATAGGATAATCCTCTAGCTTAACATCTTTAAATACATTGTCAGAGCTCTTTAAAAAGAGATTTTGAGTAGCTTTTGTGATAGATGAAGAGCCTCCTGGGGGATTAGAGCTGATTCTGCCAAAAAGGCTGGCGATCGCAAAGCCTAAGGGGACTATAAGAGTAATATAGGAGAGAATTTTGAGCGCAGCTAGGATCTTTGTCCCTGGGGAACTTCGGGGAGTACTGATTTCCTTAAAGCCATTAAAGTAGTCTTTACAAAGAGTCGATATATCCATAAGTTCCTCATCAAAAGGTGTTTATTTTGATAAATAGCAGCTGCTTTGTTAATAAGTCAATCACAAGGCTAAATCTCTGTTAAAATAATAGGTTATAATGGTAAAATGGTGGCCTTATTTTTTAAATTAAAGACATTACATGCCATTTACATCCCTCGGACTATCAGAGAACATATTAAAAGCCATTCGTGAACAGGGTTATACAGAGCCAACACCAGTCCAAAAGCAGGCTGTTCCTCTGATCCTAGAAGGGAGTGATGTCGTTATTGGTTCTCAGACAGGAACAGGAAAGACAGCTGGATTTACATGGCCTTTATTGCAGCGCTTAAGTAAAGCCCCAAGAGATGGCCGTTCTGTAAGAGCCCTTATCTTGACACCGACAAGAGAGCTCGCAGCCCAAGTAGGGGAGAGCGTTCAGACTTATGGCAAGTATATGGACCTTAAATCGACAATTATTTTTGGCGGCGTAAATATTAATCCGCAGATTAAACATCTCAGAGCCGGCGTCGATATTGTGATTGCAACACCAGGCAGGCTTCTTGATCACGTTGGTCAAAGAACGGTCGATCTTTCTAGGGTAGAGTTTTTGGTCCTTGATGAAGCAGATCGCATGCTCGATATGGGCTTTATTCACGATATCCGTAAGCTTTTAGCACTTCTTCCTAAGCAGCGTCAGACGCTTCTTTTTTCAGCTACTTTTTCAGAAGAGATCAAAGCCCTTGCAAGAGGCTTTATGAAAGCTCCTAAAACTGTAGAAGTGACTCGTGAAAATACAGCTGTAGAAGCAATCACCCAGGTTGTTTATCCAGTAGATAATAAAAACAAGACAGCCCTACTTACCGAAATGATCAGCTCGGGTAATTGGACACAGGTACTTGTTTTTACACGTACCAAGCACGGTGCTAATAAACTGACAGATAAGCTTAGCCTAGCTGGTATTACAGCTTCAGCAATTCATGGTAATAAAAGTCAGTCCGCTCGTACAAAGGCCCTCAAAGACTTTAAAGAAGGTGCTGTGCGTGTACTTGTTGCAACAGATATTGCTGCCCGAGGTCTTGATATTGACCAATTGCCGCATGTTGTAAACTTTGAGCTTCCTCAAGTGCCCGAAGACTACGTACACCGTATCGGCCGCACAGGCCGCGCTGGTAATTCTGGTGCTGCGATTTCTTTAGTTTGCATTGATGAACACAAACTTCTTCGAGATATCGAAAGGCTTATTAAAAATGCTATTCCTCAGGTCATTATGCCAGGTTATGCTCCTGATCCGTCTATCAAGGCCGAACCAATTATTAATGGCAGAAGAGGTGGTGGTCAATCACAAGGGCGCCCACAGAGCAGATCTCCAAGCCGAGCTCCGGCAAGACCTCACAGCTCAAAAGATAAGCCTTCAAACCGCTCTTATCCTAAAAGATAGGCTTCTTCATAGCGCTTGTCCTAAAAGATGAGCGCTATTGAAAAAAGAGCTCGCCGTAGTAATACATGGCGTTTTGGGGCTCTCTTCCCGATAAGAATCCATCTTGTCCGGGCTCTTTCAATGGACTATATAACGTTTGTAAAACCACTGTTTTATGCGCTCTACGGCTAGCAGGTAGACGGCTATCATTCCTCCTAAGATGAGGAAGAAAAGAGGTGGTGGAGGCGTAAACCCAAAAAGACGGCCAAGGGGTGTAAAGGGTAGTAAGATAGCTATGCCTACAACCAATAAAGATCCGAAAGTGAGCCAAAAATTTGGACGGCTTTTAAAGGGGTTTTTCCGTGTTCTGATGATAAAAATCACCAGGACCTGGGTAGCTAGTGACTCAATAAACCAGCCGGTATGAAAAAGAGACTCTCCTGCATGAAAGATCTTTAGCATGATAAAAAAGGTGAGGAAGTCAAAAATAGAGCTCACGGGACCGATAATGAGCATAAACTTGCGTACAAAACCCATATCCCACTGCCTTGGACGCACGAGATATTCTTTGTCGACATTGTCTAAAGGAATAGCTATCTCAGATATATCATAGAGCATGTTATTTAGTAAAATTTGTGTCGGTAGCATAGGGAGAAAAGGGAGAAATAAAAAGCCACCTGCCATGCTGAACATA
>CAIMEJ010000052.1 GCA_903839985.1 uncultured bacterium
CAGGACAAGCCCTAGCCGTGGCCCTGCCTCCAGGGATAGATATCGATCATCATGATCTAAGGCCTACCTTAAATCTTGAAGATAGCCTCTATTTTTGGAAAAAAACAGCCGCTGAGGTTCTTTCGCCCCTAGATTTGTGGGATGTTTTAGAAGAATATCAAGAAGATTTAAGTAAATTTCTTACAAAAAAAGCTTTTACAGCCAGTTTTCAGATTGCTAAACCCCTTGAAAAACAGGCTGTTGCTCAGCAAGTACTAAAAGTTCTCAGGTCTATGACAGTCGATGAAAACTTTCGAGAGAATGTTATGGATATTATAGGCCAGGCTAATTCGGGATGTCATGATAGAACAGCTTATTACTTTGGTAAGATTGCTGTTTCTTGGGAGATCTATGTAGGCAGCAAAAAAAAGACGGTACCAGAAATTGCTGCATTAATAGTAGGCATGGCGCGCATGGCTATGATAGAAGAAAAAGCAGCTCTTTTAGGAGGGCCAGAATCAGTAGAAACAGCTCTTCGATTGCAAATTGCTTTAAAAGAACGTCTAAGATTACCTTTTTCTGATCAAAAAATGCATCATTCTTTGACGGCAGTCATTAAAGGAACCTCTTCAAAAGAACAGTCTAAAACAATTAAAGCCATCGGCCTGGCTATTTTGGAATCTACGTGTAATCCGTCACAAATATCTAAATTGCTTATTACAAATCCTATCTGGATAAATTTTCTGCAAAAAGCAGATGCCAAAGCAGCTCCTAATGCTTCGGGAAATACCCCCTACGAGCAAATCATAGAAAAAGCCACTTATGGTAAATATTTAACTGAAGATCTACGGCAAGCTGATTTAGACATAAAACTAGATGCGGCTTATCTTGGGGATACAAGAAAATGGCTAGGAGCATATTTTGAAGAACTTAAATCACTTATCTTTGCTTCTAACAAGTAACTGTACTAGAGCCTAGTGTTATTTTTAAGGAGAACTGGAGGCTAAAGCTCTTTGCTTATCTTGAATAATTGCCATAATTTGGGAGGAAATCTTCGCAGCGTCTTCTGCACCATTGATTTGGTAAAGGAGATGCTGACTCCTATAATATTCTACAAGAGGTGCTGTTTGCAGACGGTAATTTTTAAGGCGCTCTTCTAAAATAGCCGGTGTATCATCACTTCTCTGTTCTTTTTGAGCGCGTCCTTTAATACGTTCGAATAAGAGACTATCTGGAGCATCAATATTAATTACGAGGAGCTCTACAGAAGACCCCACTTTTGCTGAATAAGCCTCTGCCTGGCCTAAAGTACGTGGAAAACCATCGAGAATATAGCCTTTTTGCGTGTCTTTTTCGTTAAGACGCTCAAATAACATGCCTAAAATCATCTCATCCGGCACTAACTGCCCTTTATCAATATATTGCTCGGCTTCAAGTCCAAGCTTGGTTTTATTATTTCTATTTTCACGCAGAAGCTCTCCTGTTGATAGTGCAGGAATCTGCAATTTTTCTTTAAGAAATGCTGCCTGAGTACCCTTACCCGATGCAGGCGCTCCCAGTAAAATAATGACAAGTGGACGTGAATTTATAGCTTCCAGATGGCCACATACAAAAAAAACCAAAATACAGCTATATAATATTGAAAGACTTTTGTTGACCATGATCCTCTTATAATGATAGAAGTTACTTTTAATCAAGTTTGGTTAATCGATGATCAGGAAATATTTTTTACCACTTATAGCCCTAATGGGAGCTATCTGTGGGCTACTTGTTGTTTTTTGGAGTCAGAAGAAACTACCTGTACCTCCCATTCTTTTTCCCCCAGCACTATCCCCCTATCCCTATGCAATTGCCGGATCTGGAATTATCGAATCCTCCTCTGAAAACATCGCTATTGGATCCCCTTTTAACGAGATTGTAGGTACAGTCTTTGTGGTAGAAGGTGATATAGTAAAAGCTGGAGATCCTCTTTTTCAACTAGATCTTCGTAATTTTGAAGCACAAAAAGCCTCGGCTGCGGCATCTCTAGAATCAGCACTTGTTACAAGAGATGATAAAAAAACGCAGCTCTCTTTTTATGAGCGTTTAAAAGATGCACGTGCTGTGAGCGAACAAGAATACAGCACTGCCCGTTATGCTCTTCTTTCAGCAGAGGCTTCTATGAAAGTCGCTATGGCAAATCTCCAAGAAGCTGAAATCAATATAGATAGATCCATTATAAGAGCGCCTCTAGATGGCCGGATCTTACAGGTAAACCTCCATAAAGGTGAACTTGCTCCCATTTCTCCTATTATAGCAACACAGTCACCCTCTATGATCTCTTCTCAAGGCACACTTATCGTAATGGGCCGTGTAGAACCTTTACAAATTCGTATCAATATAGATGAGGATGATGCCTGGCGCTTTCAATCTGGCTCTGAGGCAACAGCGTTTGTAAGAGGCAATAGCGCTATTAATTTTCCTCTTAAATATGTGCGCACCGAGCCCTATATTATTCCTAAAACTTCTTTTACTGGACAAACAATCGAGCGTGTAGACACACGTGTTTTACAAGTGCTTTATAACTTTGATAAAAAAGACCTTCCTATTTATGTAGGTCAAGTACTGGACATTTATATTAAAGCAGAACCTTTGAATAAATGATGAAAAAAGGCCTTCTTTTTATTCTCTTATCTACGCTGATAACAGGCTGTAAAGTAGGCCCTGATTATAAATCACCGCGTGTTGTGATGCCCTGCCTCTACACAGAAGATACTCCCATCCTAAAAGAAGAAAATATTGCTACTTGGTGGACAAACTTTAATGACCCTTGCTTGAATGAGCTTGTCAAAGAAACGCTATCCGGCAGCTTTGATCTACGTATAGCCATGGAAAAAGTCTGTCAATCAAGATCTGATTATTGGACCCAGTTTAGTTCCTTATTTCCTGAAATCGATTATGCCGGCTCAGGAGCGCGTTCACGCCTTAGTCAATCCGTTATAGGAGCGCGTTTCTTAGGTCCCATCTATCAAGATTTTTATCTAGCAGGTTTTGATGCCATATGGGAACTGGATTTTTTTGGTAAATTCCGCAGAGGCGTAGCTGCAGCCTATGATACATGGCAGGCGCTGGATGAAGATGTACGTAATGTAAAAATCATGGTTGTCAGTGAGGTAGCTACCACTTATACCCTTATTCGCTCCTACCAAAACCAATTGGCCGTTGCTCAAGATATCGTTCTTCTAGATGAAGAGCTTCTGATTCTAGCTCAACAACGTCAAAACTCGGGCCTCAGTAATGAACAAGCCGTTGAAAGTGCTATTGGGGTACTTGAAAATGATAAAGCAACTTTAAACGTTCTTCAAACACTTTTGAAACAACAAATTTATTCCCTGGGAACTCTTTTAGGAAGAGCTCCCGAAACACTTGCCTGTAGCTTTAATAACTTAAAAAATATCCCTTCCACTTTTGGGCTTATTCCAGCTGGTTTACCCTCAGATCTTTTAAGAAGACGTCCTGATATTCGAGCAGCCGAAAGACGTCTTGCAGCAGCTACAGAGCAAATAGGTGTAGCTGTTGCTGCACGGTTTCCCTCTATCGCACTTACTGGCTCTACCAGCTCTTATAGTGCCAATCCTATTCAAGGTGCTAATATCGGATTTGCATCGAATAACTTAAAAGATCTTTTGAATCCAACAAGCCTCCTATGGGGTGCTGGTGGTCTCATAACAGGGCCCTTAATTGATTTTGGAAAAAGAAGTGCCGCAGTAGACGCTCAAATCTCTTTGCGTCAACAAGCTTTTCTTTTCTATCAAAAAACAATTATCACAGCCTTGCAGGAAGTAGAAAGTGCTATTGTAGCCTATTTTAAC
>CAIMEJ010000053.1 GCA_903839985.1 uncultured bacterium
CAAGTCTAGAGCGTATTTTGGAGGCTTTAAAAAATAAGAAAACAGTCGTCATTCAAATAGGTAATTATCAATCTGTAATCCCCTCTTGCAACTTTCCTGAGATCCTAGCTGATAAATTTGGCATACAAAATTGCGTTCCCAGGTTAGTATATCAGGCGATCCCTATTTTCTAAGGATGTTTGAATGAAAAAAATTGTCGCCTTTTTCTTATTGCTTAACGTCGCTATTTCCGCTCAAACGCAATCCAAAGCTGCCACGAAAGGGCTTTTTTCCGATGTTAATATAAGCACTACAACGGCTCTTGGCCTTACAGCTGTTGTAGGTGTTGCCGCAGCCATTCTTATTTATAACTCTAACACTTCCCATTAAGGATAACCTTCCATGAAAAAAATCCTCCTCTTAACGCTTCTCTCCTTTTCTACTATTCATGCCGCAAGTCAACAAGGACCACGCCCAAAAGCTGTTTCTGACGGCATACTCGGTGCTCATACAGCTAGCATCGTGGCTGTCAGCATCGGTATTGTGGCCGCGGCAACTGGCATTGCTATTATTACAGCTAATAACTCCCAAACCTCCCATTCTCATTAAACCATCCTCTGATACATATCAGGAGCTAACGAAGTAATTAAATGAAAAAAACTATATTTATTGCGCTTATTTTTTGCATAAACGCCCCCCTATCAACGCTCTATGCTCTAGCTCCTTATGAAGAACTCTCTTTGGATACACCTACGTCGTTAGCCGTCCCTTCATCTGAATTAAATGCATCACTACCCCCTGAAGCAAGTCAACCTTCCCCTGCTCAGCCAATCACATCCCTGCATACATCTGCGGAATCCCCCTCAACCCCATTTGAATCAAACGAATCGGTGACTACTGAATCAAACTCGTTGTTACCTATTGAATCAGACGCCCTTTCAACGACAAGTGAACCAAATACATCTGCAGCTACTGAATCCCTGACCATTTCAACTGGAGCAGATTCAACTGCATCTCTAGTTACGGCAGCAGAATCTCCTTCTACAATACTTGAACCAAACGCTTCACTAGCTGCTGAATCAAATGCTAGCTCTGCTACTAGCCAAGCAACTGCATCAGTAATGCCTCGTGCAGCCTCTTCTTCTGCTACAGTTGAGGCAAAAAAACCTGTTATTTTGCAAAGAAAGCCTTTAGCTGCTTCACGTGGCGCGCTGAATGGCACAACAGGAGGAACTTTAGCAGTTGGTCTTGGAGTCGGAGCAAGCATTCTGGCCATAGCATTAATTTCTAATAATACGAGTTTATCAGCTCACGCTCATGCTCATTAAGCTCTTGTTGGCAGAAAGATCTTAACCTACTCTATCTACAAAGCCTGAAAAGTCTACCGAAAGACATTTACCCCCGCCCCTAAAATAAGCTACCCAAAATCTATGATAAATATTAAAAAAATATATATTATATTTGCTCTAAAATAAGAGCGGATGTTAATCAGAAGCTAACGAGGTAACAAAATGAAAAAATATATAGCTCTATTAACAGTTTCAACTTTTATATCTTTAACTTTAACTTCTTGTACAGAAGCTAATATAAATGCTTATCTTAATAATCCAGTAGTCAGTGGAGCGACTGATCCACAACCTACCTTCCAAGGTGGGGTAGTCACTCCACAACCTAGTGCCGTATCGGCTGGTGCTACTAGTGGAATAAGCACCGGTACTGCAGTTGCAGGAGTAGCCGTTGCAGCAGCCATTGGTGCTGTAGCCGGTATTGCTGCTAGTGGCAATAATTCTTCTGGCCATGCCCATTCGCATTAATGAATAGATGCTTGCCTCTTGCTAGGTAATTTTGTTAGTATGGATAAAATACTCTAAGAGGTTCTTGTGCAAAAAGCTCCCCATTTAGCCTTTAGTTGCCTTAAGTGTAGGGAGCCTGTATCTTTTTGCATATGGAATGAAGCTCCTGTATGTTGTGATCACTGCCAAAAAAATTATCGTTTTTCTGATGAGATTACAGGGAAACTCAAAAAATTCGAGGCGCTCTGCCGTCAAATTCACGCCAGCGAAGAGATACTTGGTGACACCGCCGTAGCCATTGATGTAGGATCGAAACAAGTGCGTGTACCCTTTAGACTTCTTTTAACACGCCTAGGATCCGTTCTTACTTTAGAAATGGGCGAACAAAAACTAGAAATAACTTTTCGTACAGAGCCTCTGGCTGATTGTATATCAAAATAAGGAAATTATTATGCCTAATAAATTAGAAAATCTTAAAAAACTGACAACAGTTGTTTCTGATACAGGCGATATTAACGCTATTAAGCAATATACCCCTATTGATGCAACAACTAACCCCTCTCTCATTTATCAAGCAGCGGAACTTCCTCAGTATGAGTTTCTTGTTACAGCAGCTATTAACTGGGCTAAAAAAATAGCAGCGTCTTCCGAAGAAGCTAAACATCTGGTTATCGATCGTCTTACCGTTGATTTTGGTAAGGAAATTCTCAAAATTGTGCCTGGCCGCGTTTCTACAGAAGTAGACGCTCGTCTTTCCTTTGATACGCAAAAAAGCATTGATAAAGCTCACTATTTAATCGGCCTTTATGAGGAAGCTGGAATCGATCGTAAACGTATTCTCATTAAGCTCGCCTCCACATGGGAAGGTATTGAAGCTGCAAAAGTGCTAGAAAAAGAAGGCATTCACTGTAATATGACGCTGATGTTTAGTCTTGTACAAGCAGTTGCCGCCGCAAATGCTGGAGCCACCCTCATCTCCCCTTTTGTGGGACGTATTCTAGACTGGCACCTCAAGCAGGAGGGCAAAACAGCTATAAATGCTGTTGATGATCCAGGTGTCCATTCCGTAGAGACTATTTATAACTATTACAAATACTTCGATTATAAAACACAGGTGATGGGAGCTTCTTTCCGTAACACGGGTGAAATTCTAGAACTAGCGGGCTGTGATCTACTCACCATTGCCCCTAAATTTCTGGAGGAACTCCAAAAAACAGAAGGTGAGGTTCCTTCAAAGCTTTCTTTAGCTGCAGCTAAAAAAACGGCTCCTCAAAAGCTCTCATTTAATGAGGGTGAGTTCCGCTTTCTTTTTAATGATGATGCAATGGCTACTGAAAAGCTTGCTGAAGGCATACGCCATTTTGCTAAAGATCTTGTAAAGCTTGAAGCTTTTATCGCTACAAAGTTTTAGGATACAAATCTATAAAGCTAAGGCATCTCTTTTTGAGATGCCTTGATTGTTCGTTATTTTTATATCTATTAAGCTGGAAAGGCTTTAGTCCAGATATTTTGAATAGACTCATCTGTTAATTCGGGGAAAATACCTATTTCCCGGGCAGCAAATCTCGATTCTTGGGGTTTTGTAATATAGAGCATTTTTAGATCGTTAACGAGCATATGACGATAACAATTAATAGGTGTCTGCCTATCTGTAGACGATGGTTTAAAGAATGATGCTTCTAAAATTTTAGTAGCAAATGTATCCATACTTACACAGCCCAGTAATCCTCTAATAATAACAACCCTCTCCCCTCTTTTTAATGTGGGTTGAGCAGATTGCATGATGTTATTAAGAAGACTATAATCTGATTCAGTTGATAAAGAATTTAAGGCATGAGGAAGGGAATAGGTCATAAAAAACCCTTTTTAAATGTGAATTATAAATTGAAGAATAAATACCCCCTCCGAAAAGAAGGGGGTATGATTTTTAGACGCTAACGAAGTCGAAGACAATACTGCCTTCAAGTTCTGATTCAGCGATTTTACGCACGTCCATATAGTGAGCAAAGCCTGTACCACTTGGGATACGTTGGCCCATGATGATGCTCTCTTTATGACCACGGCGCATATCTACTTTCCCACTGCATGCAGCGTCTGTTAAGATACGTGTTGTATCTTGGAACGATGCCGCCGACATGAACGACTCTGTGGCTAGAGAAGCTTTCGTAATACCTAGGAGAAGTGGAGTAGCAGTTGCCGGCTTACCACCATCTTCTAAGGCTTTTTTGTTCTCTTCAAAGAACTCTTTACGTGTTACTTCTTCACCGAAGAGCAATGTTGTATCACCTGGGTCATTGATACGCACTTTTTGCAGCATCTGACGGATAATAATTTCAATGTGCTTGTCGTTGATATCCACACCTTGTAGGCGATAAACTTCTTGCACTTGGTTCACGAGATATTTTTGTAGCTCTCTAACGCCGCAAATATCTAGGATCTCGTGAGGAACAACTAGACCATCTGTAAGCTGCTGACCTTTAGACACATGATCGCCTTTTTGAACGATTAAGTGTTTTGTCAGAGGAATAAGATGCTCTTCTTCCATACCCGATACTTCATCACAAACAACCACAAGACGTTTGTTTTTCTGGTTGCCTCTGAAGTCTACAACACCATCCAATTTCGCAATTTCTGCGGCATCTTTTGGTTTACGTGCTTCAAAAAGCTCTGCAACACGTGGAAGACCACCGGTAATATCCTTTGTACGGATAGCAGCGCGTGGAAGTCTTGCGAGCAGACGACCGGCTTTTACAATCTGGTCTTCTTGAACAGAAATAATAGCCCCTGAAGGTATTGCGTAGGTACCAAGAAGCTCTGTACACTGTTTATCAGCATAAATAGCAATCTGAGGATGGAGTTCTCCCCTGTATTGTTTAACAACTAGCTCTACTTGCCCTGTCTGTTTGTTGACCTCTTTTTCTGTAGAGATACCCTCGACAAGATCCATATATTTAATGTAACCAGGACGGTCGCAAATAATAGGGATATTATGTTGTTCACAAAGAGCAATTTTTTCACCCTTTTTAATAGGCGTAGCATCTTCTACAAGAATCTTTGTACCTAGTTCCGCAGAGAATGTCTGCAGTGGTTCAATAGATTTTGCTGTAAGAAGTTTTTTATACTCTTCGATTGTGCGATTTTCATCACGTACAACATGAAGAGAACCATTTTTATTAAGAACAAGCCAGTGTCCATCTTCATCTTGAACAGTACGTAGGTCATGATAGACCAAGATACCATCTTCTTCTACGATGAGCTCTGGTTGTGATCCAGCAGAAGCGATACCACCAAGGTGGAACGTTCTCATCGTCAACTGTGTACCTGGTTCACCAATGGATTGTGCACCAACGATACCTACAGCTTCACCAAGACCTACGAGGCGTCCATTGGCCAAATTAAGACCATAACACTTAGCACAAACACCACGTCTGCTTTCACATGTAAGAACAGAGCGTATTTTTACTGTTTCATAACCCGCATCATCAATTGATTCGGACTGAATATTTGTAAGAATATCACCAGCATGTGCTAGGAGGACATTTTTATCACCAGGAAGGTATATATTATCGCACACTGTACGACCATAAATACGATCTTTGAGAGGAAGTAGCTCTTCTTGGCCCTGCTTAATTGCAGAAACTTCGATACCATTAAGAGTATAGCAATCCTCTTCCATAACAATAACATCTTGTGCAACGTCTACAAGACGACGTGTCAAATAACCTGAGTCCGCAGTTTTCAAAGCGGTGTCGGCCAAACCTTTACGCGCACCATGCGAAGAAATAAAGTACTCAAGTACTGTTAATCCTTCACGGAAGTTTGATGTAATGGGTGACTCGATAATCTCACCTGATGGTTTTGCCATCAAACCACGAAGAGCACCTAGCTGTTTCACCTGTGATTTGTTACCACGAGCTCCCGAGTCCATCATAAGATAGAGAGGATTATGGCGATTATCTTTTACTTCAGAAATAAGGCTAAAGAGTTCTTCAGAAAGAACATCCGTTACCTCGGTCCAAATAGCCACGATCTTAGAGTGACGCTCACCATCGGTGATGATACCATCTTCGTATTGCTTTTTCACTATAGCTACACGCTCATAGGCTTTTTCTAGAAGTACGGCCTTATTAGGAGGAACACGTACGTCACGAACACCCATAGAAATAGCGGCTTTTGTTGATTCGGCAAAGCCCATGTTCTTGAGGTTATCAAGGAACTGCACAGTAGCCTCGAGTCCTACTTTTTTGTAGCACTCTAAAACAAGTCCACTGAGCTTTTTCTTAGGTAGGCTATAGTTTTGGAAACCAAGAGCTTCTGGAACAATGGTGTTGAAGATAACACGACCTGGTGTTGTCTCAATAATACCATCGGGCAGACGCAATTTGATACGCTCATGCACATGAAGACCACGGCCTAGCGCATCATATCTTTGGGGCTCTCCGTTAGATACAGGTATAGAGTCTGTAATAGCTGCAAGAGCTAAAAGAACCTCTTCTTTATCTTTGAAGACCTTTGTTTTCCCGCCATGTTCTTCAGGAATGTAGAGAGGATCTAGCATCAAGTAGTAAAGCCCTAGAGTCATATCCTTGGAAGGAACGGCAGAGGGTTTACCAGAAGAAGGCAAGAAGATGTTATCCGGTGCCATCATAAGAAGCTTAGCTTCTAGCTGCGCTTCTACAGAAAGAGGCACGTGAACAGCCATTTGGTCCCCGTCAAAGTCGGCGTTATAAGCTTCGCAGACAAGCGGATGGACACGAATAGCTTTACCTTCAATCAGAACAGGTTCAAAAGCTTGTATACCTAAACGGTGCAGTGTAGGCGCACGGTTAAGTAAAACTGGATGTCCTTTAATAACTTCTTCCAGAACATCCCATACTTCTGGAGCCTTACGTTGAATCATGCGCTTAGCGGAACGTATTGTATAGACGAGCCCTAAATCTTTTAGGCGCTTAACAATAAACGGTTCAAAAAGCTGCAAGGCCATCTCTTTAGGTAGACCACATTGACTAAACTTTAGTTCAGGACCTACAATAATAACAGAACGTCCTGAGTAGTCGACACGTTTACCCAAAAGATTTTGACGGAAACGGCCCTGCTTACCTTTAAGCATCTCTGAAAGAGATTTTAAAGGTCTGTTGCCTGCACCCATGACAGGATGACCATGACGGCCATTGTCAAAAAGAGCGTCGACAGCTTCTTGCAACATACGTTTTTCATTACGTACGATAACTTCAGGCGTTTTCAACTTTAAGATCGCTTTCAAACGATTATTACGGTTGATAACTCTACGATAGAGGTCGTTAAGATCGGATGTAGCAAAACGTCCACCATCAAGAGGCACTAAAGGCCTAAGATCTGGTGGAATAACGGGAACGTTGGACATAACCATCCACTCAGGGTGGTTATCCGATTGAGAGAGTCCTTCGACAATTTTCAAGCGTTTAGCAAGCTTCATACGTGCTTGCATAGACTTCGTCTTGCGTAATTTGTCTTTCAGTTCTAAAAGAAGGGCACCTAAATCTTCTGTTTTAAGAAGATCATGAATTGCTTCTGCACCCATTTTAGCTGTAAAAGCATCTCGGCCAAAACGTTCTACAGCTTCACGATAGTGTGTATCTGTAAGAAGTTGCTTTCTGTCTAGATCTGTTTTACCGGCATCTATAACGATATATTCTTCATAATAGATGACGCGTTCTAGATCAGAAGAAGAAAGACCTAAAATGTTCCCAATACGTGAAGGCATGGTTTTAAAAAACCAAATATGCACAACAGGAACTGCTAGTTCAATGTGCGCCATGCGTTCACGGCGAACTTTGGAAAGAGTTACTTCTACGCCGCAACGGTCACAAACGATACCTTTGTGCTTAATCTTCTTGTATTTACCGCAAGCACATTCCCAGTCCTTAGTAGGACCAAAAATTTTCTCGCAGAAAAGACCGCCCTTTTCTGGTTTAAAGGTACGGTAGTTGATCGTTTCGGGTTTCTTGATCTCACCACGTGACCATTCATTCTTTACAACATCATCAGAAGCCAGACCAATGCTCAGGATGTCAAAATCAGACTCCAGCATGTCATCTTCACGCTCTCTATGAGCCGGAGCTGCTTTCACAACAAGCTCCTGGTTCATAACTATTTCTTGAGGATCGTCTAATCCACCTTTCATTCGCTGCTACTCCTAATTAGTTTTTAGATCTGAAACTTTTTTAAGTCTCACATCAAGTCCCAGACCTTGCATTTCTTTAACAAGCACGTTAAATGATGCAGGGATACCTGGTTGCAAAGTATTTTGTCCTTTGACGATCGATTCATAAATCCACGTACGTCCTGCCACGTCATCTGACTTCACAGTCAACATTTCCTGGAGGAGGTTAGCGGCACCGTAGGCTTCCAAAGCCCATACTTCCATCTCACCGAAGCGCTGACCACCCATCTGCGCTTTACCGCCGAGAGGTTGTTGCGTAACGAGAGAGTAGGGACCAATGGAGCGTGCGTGAATCTTGTCAGCTACAAGGTGACTGAGTTTTAACATGTAGATGTAACCCACCACAACACGGTTGTCAAATCGTTCGCCTGTACGTCCATCAAAGAGCCAGCTCTTGCCGTCGGAGGATAAATCATATTTATCCATCATTTCCCAGATCTTATCTTCAGGGAAACCTTCAAAAACCGGACTCTTGACATAGATACCAGCTTTTTTAGCCACAAAACCAAGATGGGTTTCCAGCAACTGACCAATGTTCATACGAGAAGGTACGCCCAGAGGATTCAGTATTATCTCAATAGCTTGACCGTTTGGCATGAAAGGCATATCTGCTTCAGGAACAATTTTTGAAACAACACCTTTGTTACCGTGACGACCAGCCATTTTATCACCCACTTGAAGCTTACGCTTAGTAGCAATATAGACTTTAACTTGGCGAATGATACCCGCTTCTAGCTCGATATCCCCTTTCTTCATGTACTCAAGTTCAAGCTTTTGACTCTGATCGAGTTCTTCAATAGCTTTTTCTGTAGAGAGCATGATCTCTTTAACGAGAGGGAAAATATCTCCTTTAGGAAGGATCAAATCTTCTGTTTTTTGTGACTCTAGATGCTCAAGCATATCTTGTGTTACAACGACTGTAGACGGAATAATAACGTCCGCTGTTTTTCTATGCACGATAGCTGACTCAAGAGTCTCATCTAGAAGCAAAGCACCCAGTTTTTCATGACGCTGCATTTGCAAGTCAAGAAGCTTGGTACGATACTCTTTCTGCATGTCTTTCAGACGGCCTGCTTCTTCTACCAGTTCGTCATCTGTTTTGGAGAGTCTATCTCTGCGGCTGAAAACTTTAACGTCCATGATAACGCCTTCAGTTCCAGGAGGAACTGTCAAGGAGGCATCTTTAACGTCTGCTGCTTTCTCACCAAAAATAGCACGGAGAAGACGCTCTTCAGGCGCTAATTCCGTTTCTGATTTCGGTGTGATCTTACCAACAAGGATATCCCCTGGCTTTACTTCCGCACCAATACGAATGATACCATCTTCACCTAGGTTGGCAAGAGCTTCTTCAGAGACATTTGGAATATCTCTCGTGATCTCTTCTTTTCCAAGCTTGGTATCACGTGCTGTGAGCTCAAACTCTTCGATGTAGATCGAAGTGTAATAATCTTCACGGAGCAGTTTTTCAGAGATGATAATCGCATCTTCGTAGTTATAACCGCACCAAGGCATAAAGGCCACGAGGACGTTTTTACCAAGTGCAATTTCGCCCTTATCCGTTGCAGAACCATCTGCAATGACGTCTCCTGCGAGGATCTTATCGCCCACAAAGCATAGAGGCTGCTGATTAATACATGTGCCTGAGTTAGAGCGTAAGAACTTCTTGAATTCATACACTTTCTTATCAAGCGGATTGCGTGTTGGAGCAATAATAATTTTTGTGCCGTCAACATAATCAACAACACCGTCTTCTTCTGCTACAACTACTGCGCCGGAGTCACAAGCAGCTCGGGCTTCTAGACCTGTTCCTACAAGAGGCGCCTCTGTTTTCAAAAGGGGCACAGCTTGACGTTGCATATTCGAACCCATAAGAGCGCGGTTAGCATCGTCGTGTTCGAGGAACGGAATCAAACCTGTAACGATAGAAACCATCTGCTTAGCAGATACGTCCATGTGTGTTACAAGAGCTACTGGAACTTCGACAAATTCGCCTTTATGATGGGCTGCAATAATGTCGTTTTCAAAAGTACCATGTTTGTCCATAGGCGTTGATGCCTGGGCAATGATATAGCGCTCTTCGATGTCCGCTGTCATATATTCAATTTCAGTCGTTACAACTCCGTTCTTGACGATACGGTAAGGTGTTTCGATAAAACCAAATTCATTAATTTTAGCGTAAGAGGACAGTGAAGTAATCAAACCAATGTTTGGTCCTTCAGGTGTCTCAATAGGGCAAATACGTCCGTAGTGACTTGTATGAACGTCACGCACTTCAAAGCCAGCTCTTTCACGATTCAAGCCTCCCGGCCCAAGCGAAGAAAGACGGCGTTTATGTGTTAGCTCGGCAATTGGATTCGTTTGATCCATAAATTGAGAAAGCTGTGAACGTCCGAAGAAGTCCTTAAGAACACCTGCAAGCCCCTTAGCACTTACAATCTTACCTGGAGTCAGCGTGTCAGACGAAAAATCAAAAAGATTCATGCGCTCACGAATGATGCGCTCCATACGAGCTAAACCTACACGGCACTGATTCTGAATCAATTCACCCACAGAACGTACACGACGGTTTGCTAGGTGATCGATGTCATCCACAGATGTTGCTTTGTCGCCAGCTTTTAGGCCAATCAGATATTTGATAGCACTTACAACGTCTTCTTTAGCTAAAGTAACGTTTTTAAGTACTTCATCATTAACCTCAAAGCCAAGCTTACGATTCAGCTTGTAACGACCTACTCTACCTAAATTATAACGTTTAGGATCAAAGAAAAGACGCATCATGGCTGAACGTGCATTAGCAATTGTTGCTGGTTCACCCGGACGTAGTTTACGATAAAACTCTTTGAGAGCTGCTTCGTAAGAATCAGCTGTGTCTTTAGCAAGCATCTTAATGATCGGGCTATTTTCATCAGCCTCTTCAGCGATCTTAATAGACTGAACACCTGCATCAAGCAAACGTTTAAGCATGGCTGTAGTGAGCTTTTCACCCGCTTTACCATAGATGTGCACGCCTGTTTCATCAGCTAATGTCTCAGCTAAGATCTTACCTACAATCTTGGCAAAATCTTTTTCGGACTTAAGTTTAACTTTCGTTGTCGTAAAGAACTCTTCCAAAATATCCGCATCTGTGGAATAACCGAGTGTACGAATAAAGGTTGTAGCAAGTATCTTGCGTCTACGTTTTTTACGATCGATATAAATGTGAATGAGGTCGTTTGTATCGAAAGAACCCTCTAGCCAGCTTCCTCTATAAGGAATAATACGGCAGGAGTAGATATTGATACCCTTGGCATGGCGCTCTTCCTCAAAAGAAATACCAGGAGAACGATGAAGTTGAGACACAACAACGCGCTCGGCACCATTAATAACAAAGGTTCCTTTATCTGTCATCACAGGTACTGTACCCATGTAGACTTCTTCTTCCTTAATACCGGTCTCATCCGTAAGACGGAATTTAACTTTCAGAGTGACGTTGTAGCTAATACCACGTCTAATACACTCTTGTGAAGTATATTTAGGCACTCCTAAGTTATAGGAAATAAATTCTAAAATTGTCTTCTCGTCATAAGACTTTATCGGGAATACCTCTTTGAAGACTTCCTGAAGACCGACAGTTTCCCTTTCTTCAGGAAGCATATCTGCCTGCAGAAATTGATTGTACGATTTAACCTGAACTTCAATAAGGTTAGGAAGGTCAATGATCTCTTCCTTGTCGATAAAACCGACCCTTTGCGGTGGTCTTTTGAGCATAAAAAATTGGCCCCTTAAATTTCTCTAAATAGCAAGAGGCAAGGCAGAGGACATCCCTCTACCTTGTCTTTAATTGATAAAGTCTTTGGTAAGATTACAGACCTTTCATCGTAGCTTTGCAACCAGCTGCTTGAATCTTTTTGCAAAGATCTTCCGCTTCTGCTTTTGCAACGCCTGTTTTCAGAACTTTAGGTGCTGCTTCTACTAGATCTTTAGCTTCTTTTAAGCCAAGACCTGTAACTTCACGTACGATCTTAATAGCGCCGATTTTTTTGTCAGCAGGACAGTCGTCGATGCTTACTTCAAATTCTGTTGCTTCTGCAACAGCTGCAACAGCTGCTGGTGCTGCTGCAACGGCTGCAACGGCTGCTGCGGCTTTAACGCCCCATTTGTCTTCTAGAGCTGTTTTTAGTTCAGACATTTCTAAAACTGTCAAATTGCTCAATGCTTCTACTAATTCGTCTTTAGATAGTTTTGCCACGGTATTACCTCTTTTCTCTAATTTTAATTTTTTTATTCTTGTTTAGCTCTGTTCTCTAGGCAGTAGAGAGGGCTGCAAAGCAACGCATCCATAACTGCTAAAGTCTGAGCCATAGGCGCCTCGAATAGTCCGAGGAGCTCAGCTCGCATTTCATTTTTGCCTGGCAATGTAGCAAGAGTTTTCATCTCGCCTTCATTATACATATTGCCATCAACACGACCTGCGATTACATCAACGGTTTTTTCGTTTTTCTTCCCAAAGTCTAGAACTTCTTTAATAGCTTCTAAAGCATCTTGAGTAGAAAATACGACACCAATGTGTCCTTGCAAATCATCTATGTTTAATGCGACACCAAAACCGGCCGCCGCTTTCACAAAAACACGTTTTTTAACGACTTCTAGCTCTGCACCCATTTTAACAAGTCTGGCTCTTAGCTCATGCGATGTATTCGGAGCTAGCTTGCTATAGCGAGTAACAATAAAGGAGCTTGACGCCTCGAGTTTATTCTTGATTTCATCAAGAAGTAAGCTTTTTTCTTCTCTCATGGAATCCTTCTCCTTATGCCGTTGGTAGTTCGTTAGAACTGATTCTAATGCCAGGTCCCATCGTCGAAGAGAGATAGGCTGATTGCATGTATTGCCCTTTGGCGGTGTTTGGCTTTGCTTTCCATACAGCCCCTAAAAGGGCTTTTATGTTTTCAGCAATTTTACCGTCTTCAAAAGACAATTTACCAACTGCGTTACTGATCACACCGTGGCGATCAAGTTTAAATTCCACTTTACCACCCTTAATTTCACGCAGTGCTGTTACCACATCAGGTGTTACAGTACCGGCTTTAGGAGTTGGCATAAGTCCACGAGGGCCCAGTATCTTACCGAGTTTACCAACCTCGCGCATCATATCTGGAGTAGCAATCACGGAATCAAAATCCGTCCAGCCCCCCAAGACCTTCTTCATCAGTTCATCATCACCTGCGAAATCCGCTCCAGCCGCTAAGGCTTCTGAGGCTTTTTCACCTCTTGCAAAAACCAACACACGTAAAACTTTACCTGTTCCATTCGGTAGGGAAACGGCACTTCTTACTTGTTGATCGGATTTACGAGGATCGATACCGAGTTTGAGGGTAAGCTCTACTGTCTGGTCAAATTTGACCGGAGGGCAGGCTTTCAAAATAGCGATCGCTTCAGCTAGAGTATAGTGCTTATGCCTATCAATCCTTGAAGCAATCTCCCGAATACGTTTGCTTTTACCCATAAAATGGTTATTATCCTATTTTAGTTAACTACGATTTCAATGCCCATAGAACGAGCTGTTCCTTTAATGAGCTGAATGGCTGCTTCCATGGAAGAGACACGCAGATCAGACCATTTCTTTTCAGCAATGGTTTTCAGCTGGCTCATAGACAATTTTCCTACCTTATCACGGTTGGGAACTTTGGATCCGGATTGAATACCGGCTTCTTTCTTAATTAAAGCAGACATAGGAGGCTGCTTTGTAATAAAGCTAAAGCTTTTATCCGCATATACATCAATAACAACAGGGAGAATATCGCCCATTTTATCTTGTGTTTTAGCGTTAAATTCTTTACAAAAAGCCATGATGTTTACACCAGCAGCACCAAGTGCCGGGCCAATAGGAGGCGCTGGGTTGGCTTTACCTGCAGGAATTTGCAGCTTAATAACTTTAATGAGTTTTTTTGGTGGTGCCATAGTCTCTTACTCTTAACTTTTTCTTTTAAACCTTTTCCACATCATCTAAAGTTTCTTCTACTTGCCAGAACTCTAGATCATTGACGCGTGTTTCACGACCAAAGATGGTCACAAGAACGCTTAGACGTCCTTTGTCGTGGAAAACTTCTGTTACTGTACCGATAAAATTGATGAACACACCGTCAACGATTTTGACGTGGTCACCAACTTCAAACTTATGTTTCTGTGTAACTTTCTGCTTTTTATCATCTATATCTTGCAGAATGTTCTCTATTTCTTGATCAGAAAGTGTTGTAGGCTTGTTACCACCTAGAAAATCAATAACGCCTGCTGTATTTTTAATATACATCCAAGAATCATCGTTAAGCTCCATTTTGACGAGCAGATAACCCGGCCAAATGCGCTTTTCAGTAACTTTTTGCTCGCCTTTTTTGACTTCTAAGACATTTTCTGTAGGCAGAAGAACTTGCTCAATTAAGGCATCCATACCGGTTGCTTTTAATTGTTCTTCGATAGCTCTTTTAGCTTTTTTCTCATGAGTTGAGAGGACTTGTACAACATACCACTTCATAATTTTCTTCTTAGCCTCCCATACTACGAACTAAGGCACTCATAATCCAAAGAGCGCCGTGAACCAAAAGATCCATCAAATAAAGGGCAAATCCCCCTAAAAAGATGGCTATAAAAACAACTTTTGTATAAGCAATAGCTTCTGCTTTAGTTGTCCAGGCAATTTTCTTAAATTCTTGCTTCACGTCACCGAAAAAAGCCCCAAAGCGTACTGCTTTAGCGCCTTCTTCTCTACTTGTAGATAGCGAGATCTGGTCCATATTTATTACCTAATGCTGGGATATTCTACTCTCTTATGGTCCTTTAAGACAACAAAAAAATAGAGATTACTGTAAAACCTCGAGTGCGGAGGGACTCGAACCCCCGACCAGCGACTTTGGAGATCGCTGCTCTACCAACTGAGCTACACACCCTCAAAAAACAACAGGGCTCTCTCTGTTGCCAGAAAAAGCCCCGATTATCAAAGAAATTTCTTTATTCGATGATTTTTGTTACCGTACCGGCACCGATTGTACGGCCACCTTCACGGATTGCAAAACGCATACCCTCTTCCATAGCAATTGGGTTGATCAATTGCACAGAAAATTCTACGTTATCACCTGGCATAACCATCTCTGTTCCTTCCGGCAGAGTTACACTTCCTGTAACGTCTGTTGTACGGAAATAGAACTGAGGACGATAGCCTGTAAAGAAGGGCTTATGACGGCCACCCTCTGTTTGTGTAAGAACGTAAATAGTACCTTTGAATTTTGTATGAGGTTTGCAAGTACCAGGAGCTGCAAGAACCATACCGCGTTCAATGTCGTCTTTTTCTACACCACGAAGGAGTACACCAACGTTGTCACCAGCACGAGCTTCGTCAAGAAGCTTGTTGAACATCTCAAGACCTGTTGCAACAGTATCACGTGTTGGACGAATCCCGACTAGAACTAGCTTATCATTCACCTTAACAATACCGCGTTCTACACGACCAGTCGCTACAGTACCACGACCAGAGATGGAGAAAACGTCTTCTATAGGCATTAGGAAAGGCTTATCAATTTCACGCACAGGAGTTGGGATTTTTTCATCCACTGCTTGCATCAAATCTTTAATTGCTTGAACATAAACTGGATCGCCTTCAAGAGCTTTCAAAGCAGAACCGCGAATAATCGGTACGTCTTTATAGCCTTTGCTTTCCAAAAGTTCTGTCAATTCCATTTCAACAAGTTCGATCAATTCTTGATCTGCTTCGCCAATCATGTCGACTTTATTCAAGAAAACAACAACAGCTGGAACGCCTACTTGACGTGCTAGCAAAATGTGTTCTTTTGTTTGTGGCATAGCACCATCTGTTGCCGCAACAACTAGAATAGCTCCGTCCATTTGTGCAGCACCGGTGATCATGTTTTTAACATAGTCGGCGTGTCCAGGACAGTCTACGTGAGCGTAGTGCCTGTTAGCTGTCTCATATTCAACGTGCGTGGCGTTAATCGTAATACCACGAGCCTTTTCTTCAGGCGTGTTGTCAATAGAGGCATAATCTCTAAATTTCGATTTACCTTCTGTAGCTAGAATTTTAGTAATAGCAGCAGTTAGTGTGGTCTTGCCGTGGTCAACGTGTCCGATTGTACCGATGTTGACGTGAGGCTTGGACCTCTGGAATGTTTCCTTTGCCATTTAAGTCCTCCGTAGGATCTTTAAGAATTTTATTAGTTACCCGATGCCCAGAATAGGAGTTGAACCTACGACCTTTTGCTTACCATGCAAATGCTCTGCCACTGAGCTATCTGGGCATGAAAAATCAAGCTCCAGCAGTTTAATCTCGACTTGAAATAAAGACAAGATCTTATTTGCGATAAACGATACGTGCTTGCATGAGGTCGTAAGGAGACATTTCCACACTCACTTCATCACCAGCAGAAACACGAATATTACGCATACGCATTTTGCCACACATGCGTGCTAAAATTACAAGTCCGTTTTGTAGTTTCACGCGAAAAGTCATACTGGGCAACAATTCGATTACTGTTCCGTCTAGTTTAATGGTGTCTTCTTTTGACATTGCTCTCCTTTTATCAGGAACGATGAAACTCTATTTTTTACTTAAAAGTCAAGTCCTTTTGGGGGCTTGCTATTTAGAAAAGAGTTTTGTATCCTCTTTTTATGTTTAAGGACAACGAGACAAAACTCCGCAACCTCTTCTCTCCTTGCCAAAGACCTGAAGATATTTATGAAAAACTTCTTTTACTAGGAAAAGAGCAGCAGCTACTCCCCTCTTCCTTTAAAACGCAGGATCATTTAGTCAAGGGCTGTCAAAGTAAGCTCTATCTCCATACAGTCTACAAAGAGGGCCTCTTTTATTTTGAAACCGAATCCGACGCCCTTATATCATCGGGTCTGGCTCAAACTTTAGTCCTTCTTTATAACGGTCTAGAAGGCAAAGATATCCTAACACATAAGCCCTCTATTTTAGAGGAGCTTGGCATCATTCGTCACCTTTCTCCAGGCCGCTCTAATGGCCTAGCAGCTCTTGACCTTAAAATGCGGCAAGAAGTGCTTCAAATAATGGTAAAGACCTCGTAAATAATCACAAAAAGCGCAAAAGCTATTACAAAAATAAGGGGCGCTTTTCCACCTGGAACCCTAAACTCCCCTTTTCTTTTTTGTATGTAACGGCCGATAAAAACCATGAGAGCCGGCAAAATTCCATTGAGAATGGTGTCCCCAAAGGCTCCTGTTGTATCTAAAGCTAGTAAAAAAATACGATCAACAAGCGTTGCAAGTAAAAGTGTAGGCAGGGCGATTAAAAGCCCCAGAATAATTTTGCCTCTCCCTTTTTTAGAAATTTTCAAACCATCTGCCAAAAAGTCGAAAAGGCCAAGACCAATACCCAAAAAAGAGGTAGCAATTGCAAAAAAAGCAAAGAACACCGTTACAAGGGCAATGCCTGGATGCTGCACAGCCACTTGATAGGAAGAGGCGGCGGAAAGCCCCTGCTCATAGGCTGACTTAAGCCCTTCTGCTCCCTCAACAGGGACTGTTCCCAGAACAAGTAGCTGCCAAAAAGCATATATAATAAAGGTGAAAACCATGCCCCCGATGATCGCGATTTTCAAGTGCTTGGCACTTCTTTTTAAATATATCGTCAAACTTGGCACAATAGATTGAAAGCTGAACACTGTCAGAAGCAACGGCATTGTTTTAAGGGTATCCATCCAATGAGCCCTCTCTAAATGCAGAGGGACAATCTTACCAACGCCTACGGAAATTAAAAGAAAATAAGCCAAGACCATGCCCCCTACTAAAAGAGCATTAACCAGTCCTACAAGCCTAGCGCCACAATCGATGATGAAGCCAAATACCAGGATAAAGAGTAAATTAGAAACCCAAGGACTACTTACCGGAAGAATTTCCTGAATAATGCCTCCACAAGCTGCTGTATAAGCCACAAGTGATGCGTAGGCCATAAATAGATAGAGAACCCAGGCGGAGGCTTTACCAAAAGGCCCCAGTAATTTACTGGCCATGGTAATAATATGAGAACCAGCCGGCATCCACAAATTAGCTTCTAAGAGCAGCAAAGCCGTTGTTGTCATGAAGATCCACGTTAGTGCCATCATAGCCAGTGAAGGCCAAAAACCGGCGTCTGCCGTCATTACTGGCAAAGCGAGCATGCCACCGCCTACCGAAGTACCCGCTACAAGGAGCATCGCTCCTATCACGTGTAGGAATGGAACCTTCATTAAAATAACCTATTAAATATTTCTGTTATAATATACAATTATATCTGTATAAATATACAGGAAAAAATGAACGATAGACAGCGTGCCATTCTCGACTGCATCAAAAAACATCCGGTAAGCGATCAACAAATGCTTGTAAGCCTACTAGAAAAAGCGGGTTTTACAACCAATCAAGTAACTATATCCCGAGACTTACGTCGTCTTGGTATTATTAAAAAAGAGGTCAAAGGGCAGCAAATTTATGAACTGCCCTCTTCAAGTCCTCAAGAAGAGCTGCTTAAAATGGCAGTCGTTGACATCTCCCACAATGAGAATCTTATTGTTATTACTACTATGCAGGGACTTGCTCCCTTTGTAGGTGACTATATCGATTCTCTAGAGCAGATCCCACTTCTTGGCTGTATTGCTGGAGAAAATATGATTTTCGTAGCACCTAAATCTATCAAGGACCTCTCTCTTATTGTACAAAAACTAAAAAGGGCTCTCTTTGTAAAAGATTTCTGTTCGTAAATTCTTTTTTTGCCTAAAAGAAAGAAAAGAAGAGGAAGCTTAAATAATGACTGATCTAGTAGAGGCTATTGCCTCCTGTGACCCCCAAGATACTAAAAGACAGAAAGAGCTCGTTCAAGAAATATATAAAGCCTGGGAAGAAAGCGATTTTACCCTCCGCATACGAGAGGGCTTGGAGCTTATTAAGACCTATCTATCCCCTCAACTCTCCCCTACATCCCTAGATGCCATAAAACTCTGGATGGATAATTTTCAAAAAAACCTTGAAGGCCAAGAGGCTCCCGAAGCTGTTTCTTTGAAAGAGACTTTCTGTTTAGACAACTTCTTTATGGAAAGCATTTTTAATCTAGGCCATGATTTTATCGCCCAAAAAGATTTTCAATTAGCCGCGAGCGTTTTCTCTGTCCTCACTTTTCTTGATCCCCTGGCTACCAATGCCGTTCTCTCTTTAGGCCTTGCAGAAGCTGGCCTTGGTCACAAAGAAAGTGCCGAACGCGCTTTTGGTGCAGCCCTTTTTTTAGCCCCTCATGATTTTGTAGTTCTTTATCATGTAGGCCTTTACTACTTTAATGAGGGTGAAAAAAAGACAGCCGAGGGCTTTTTTAAACTTATTATAGAGGCTAAAGAGTCTTCTGCGTCCTTAAAGGCTTATTGTAAACAATATATGGGAAGGATCTAAAATGAGTGTACATAATAATCCATTAGGAGACTCTCTTTCTCATACGGCGCATCCTCAAGGCGGACCACCTGAATTAGACATAGCAGCTGTAAGTAAGAGTCCTTTAACTCACGGCGCCTCAACAAGCCACCTACCCCCCTCCGGAGCTACGACTTTTTGCCAAAAAATAGGCGTTGCTTTAGTAGCTCTTTTGCAAGTCACGGCGCAAGTTATACGTACCTCTCTCAATATAACCGGGTACGTCTTATTTGGTAGCAGTATTCTTGCAGCCAGCTTGACTACCCTTATCATCGGTACAATTAGTGCTTCGGGTTATTTATTTGGTCCAAAAGTGGGTGAAAAAACGGCCTACACAGGAGCTATTCTGAGCGCTATTAACTCGGCCGTGCTCTCTATTACAACCGGTTTTATCGGTGGCTCTTTAATTGCCCTCACACAAAATAACCTTAAGGTTAAAGAACGACTAACAACTTTTGTCAATAGCCCTTTAGTTGCCATGAATTTATCTTTGAGACCTACTGGACTTTTTCTTGAAAACGCAAAGCCTTTAGGACAAATACCTTATCCAACAAAAGATTTTATCTTTCCTTTTCTGACAGATTCATCCCTACTTGTTCACGGTCGCCACAATAGCCCAGGCTGATAAGATTTGAATAACAAGAGAGGGGTCCTTAAGCTGCTTTTTTAAAAAAGGAATACTCTCTTTATCCCCTATGCGTCCTAAAGATTCTATAATTTTAAGCCGTGTTTCGAGATCGGCTGCCTCATAATTACTCTTTAGAACAAAAAGAGCCTCTGGATCGGAAAAAAGACCTCCCAGCAGAAGGGCTGCTTGTAGGCTCAGCTCCGGATCCTCGTCATATAACAGTTGCTGAACGAGCTTGGCAGTCTCCTCATCTCCCTCTTGCAAGAGAACAAAAGAAGCGAGCATAGCCTTACCGAGCCTTTTTTCCTTAAGAAAGCTTTTTACAGCCTCCATAGCACCTTCACTATTTTTACATATAAGCTTATGGAGCAAATCCATACGAACTGCAAGATCCTGAGAGTCTGCATCACCCCCATTCATCAGCTCTTGCCGAGAGAGTTCAGAGGGCACAAGTAAAGCAAGTGCTGGACTGTAGCTATTACTGCGCATTAAGGCTCCCTTATAAGAAGAGATCACCTCAAAAATGACGTGACCAGCTCTTGGATCGTAGGGCAAAAGAGCTTCCGCGATGTTAAGCCGAACAAAGAGATCTGTTTCTTCCAGAAGCCTTTTCTGCAAAGCTTCTACCCTGCCAAGCTTTCCGAGGGCTACTGCCGCAAGTGAACGTGCTTTGCTATTTTCATTTTGTAAAAATTGCTCTAATAAATTATCCGAGGCTCCATAACAAACGCGCATCCATTCCTGTGTGATGAGGACGCGGTAATCAGTTTCCACACCTATAATAGGTGGCACTTTTTCTTGCTTCAGGATAACAGCTGCTTCACAAAAAGCCATTTTGACAGTTGGATGGGTATCTTTAGCAAGAGGTAATAGAAAAGGAATCAATTCTTTCTGGCCGGAAGTTACAACTAAATTAATCGCAAAAAGTCGCATTAAAGCCCTATTGCTAGCTACAAGCGCCTTAATCTCCGAGGCTTCTACCTTATCCCTAAAAGTTACTAGACTCGCTAAAATAGCCATTTTTTCTAAAGCAGCACTCTCATCATCAAATACCATTAAAGGCACGACATTTTTAGCCTGAATATTACCCAGAGCTGATAGGGCACTTAAGCGGACATCTTGTGCATGATCATGGACCGCGATTCTTTTAAGCTCTTGGATAAGGACGGCGTCTCGCATCATTGTGGAGAGTCCACATGCCGTCTGCCTGAGGGCTATATTACTATCTTGGAGGGCACTTAAAAGAAACGAAACCGAGCGATAGGAATGCAAATCAGTTGCAACTTGCAGAGCCACCCATCTATGAAAAAGAGCCGTAGAATTCTTGCCTTTTATTAAATAAGCCCAGCAAACTTCTTCCAGGCTATCATCATCTTCACCCAGATTATCCAGAGCTTTTTCAGCAAAGCCTGCCTGGCAAAGGGCTTTAACAAGTACCGGGTCACCCTTAGGTAACGTTTTTTCAGCAAGTAGCGCCGCCTGCTTATAACAGCCAAGGGTGAGTAAGCTCTCCACTTCTAAAGCGTTAAGCGATGTGCCCAAGGACGCGGCCACCAAGAAGGTGGAAATGTAAATGATGGATAACTTGTCCCGCATCAGATCCTATATTAGTTAATAAACGATAGCCCTCTTGTATATCTAAATCATGGGCTATTTCCGTAGCAATGAGGAGCATTTCACCAAGTAATAATTGGTCCTTTTCCTTGGCTTCTTGTAGGCTTTTCAACTCTTTTTTAGACACGATTAAAATATGGACAGGTGCTTGAGGCGCTATATCCCAAAAGGCTATAATACGTTCATTTTCAAAAACTTTTCTACAAGGCAGCTCGCCCTTAATAATCCTACTGAAAATGGTTGTCATAAGGGCTGCCCTTCACAGCTTTTCTTACCGCCATTTTTTAAGGCTAGCTCCAAAGCTTTTAAGGCCTGTTCGTAACTACCCCAGACAGAGATAAATCTGCCCTTATGGCAGAAAACAGCGCCGGGGATCCCTGTTATAGCAGCTAGATCCTCTTGCATAAGACCTGCCCATTCAAGAGGAAGTGGACAGCGCACTTTCATACGATCATAGCTTGTAGGAGGAATGCCTCTTAGCTTCCAATGCGTTCCGGAGGGCATCATCACAAATGATGCTGGATGACGCTCCCCTCCCATATCAAAGAAATTATCCTGCCAAGGCAAAGAACGATCAAAAATTAAACAATCTTTATATCTACGCATCGCTTCTTCCACAACCAGGCGACAGCTCACCCCGTAAAGATATCGCTCATGCAAACGCTTCATATGGCCATGGGCAAAATCCACAGCTGTTAAAAAAGCGGTCATTTCTTTTTCACTGTCTGCTTCATATTCTATAGGAGCAAAATTTGAAATAACCTGCGAAAAGGAGGATACCCCCGGAATCAAAGGAGCTTTGCCATTATCATGATCATCGACACCCTTCATAAGGCTATCATTGAAAAATTGATATTCTTTGGCATTTAAAATTCCTTGATCACGCAAAAAGAGTAGTATCATACCGGCACTGCTGAAAGAGCCCTGATAAGAAGCTTGATGATGATCAAAGAGCTTACGTGAGGGATCATAAATACCCCCCACATCGCATACATACTCACATTGCCCCAAGATAACGGGATCACGTGAGCGTACTATCTTATCCCTATCTACAAGCCCAAAAGCAAGCAAGAGAGCACAAGCAGAGACCTCATCGGCATGAAATGAACCGTCATGGACGGCAACAGAGCGTAAAATCATAAACAATCCATTCTACTTAAGATTCCTGATTTAATCAATGAGCCATTTCCATACCAGATGTTTCTAAGTACGCCTTAAGTACGGATGTTTTAAGTCCCTATTTACAAGCCGCCTCCTTCTTTCTGTGGGAGTTTTGTTCACAGATTGTTGATGAATTTGTTCTAAACCCTAGTTCCTCTGTAGTTTAGGAAAAAAAATATTGGAGAAACTCGGCTATCGATTTAGCCTAAGTCATTTATAACCATTGATATATATATTTTTGATGGACCTGCATATTTATGCTGGGAATAAAAGAAGCGATCGATAATGGTTATGTTGATAACAAACAGAAACGATAGAGCTTACCTGCATATGGAACTGCGCCCTGCCTATTTTGACTTAATGTCACCCGATGGTCATATCACCTCCCTGAAGGGCTCCAAAGCCATAATTATGATCGAAGGGATATCTCCTTTTTTTGTAGGATTTGATATTGATAAAAACAGGATTTCTTTTAATTTAAAAAGCTCCCTCGCACAAATAGGTGTAGACTCTCTAATGACTGGTCTTCTTCTAGATAAAGCGGGTCAAAGAGCTGAAATAGAACTCGAGTTGATAGGCGTTTCAAAATTGGGCAAAGAAATGCTCGGTTTGCTAGAAAAAGGGGCCCTTATAGGCAAGCTCTTTGCAGCAGATGATAGAAGATGTGTACGTGACCCCCACTATCTTTCCCGTATGTTTAAAAGAAGCGATCGTCTTGGCCATCCCCTCTTAAGCCTTGGAGGCTCCGAAGGAAGCTCTTCTATGGTACTAGAGAGCGTTGATAATAGAGCCGTTGCTTACCTCTCTCTCTTAGAGGGTACGGTTAACTATGAAAGTACCATTGAGGGATTTTTGCCGACGATGGCTAAAGCTTTAATGCATAATATATCTATGCGGGATTTCTTGCGGCTCCATCAAAGGTTTATCCCAGATGAACCGCGTCTTATCAAAGAAGGGCAGCTACTGCTTGTAAAAACTCTCCCATTACATGTACGCACTGTTTTTGCCCGTGTTGCAACGGACCTTTTACCCAAAGGGTATAAACATACAAGCGCCGATGTTTTACAACCAGACACAAGAGCCTCAGGCGACATTTATGAACTCTATGGAACAAGCCCTCTTGAATTATTAGAAATCCCTCTGGAGTTCTATACCCTTGAACCCTACAGGGAATATATTTTCTTTGGTGATCGTGATCAATTACAAGTCTGTTTAGAATGTCCCGAAGATCTCTTTACAGCTTTTGACACCTCTCCTGAGGCTCAATCTAGCATATTTATCGTGAAAGGCTCCCAGCTTAAAAACCTCAAAACAGATGATTGGCTTATCAGAGACCCTCATAAGCATGACTTTCCAGGTATTTCTCACTCGGAACGTCAAGGTTTATTGGCAGAAAAATATATCCATCAACAGCCAACTTACCCGTTTCTTAAAGCCATTACAGATGGTGTTATTACCTCCCAAGGTGTTCTTTTCTCTCGCTATTTTCCAAGCCCTCTGCTCAAAAGTGCTCTTTTACAAGAAGCTGTTATTCGCTGTGTCAAGGGTCTTTACTTTCGCTACCCCTCCTTAAGCCATGAAGACTTCTTCTCCCATGAGGATTTTGCTCTGCTAAATGACCTCTCTAAGTTTGGTATTCCCGTCTTCTGGATTGAAAAAAGGCACGGCAAAATCTTACAGTTCATCCAAAAAAATCCAGGTGAATCTGGGATGTTCGTCCCCATTGACAAGATAAAAATTTTTAAAGAATCTGTGATGTTCGGTGTTTACGGCTCCAATTTACTCGAGGGCAACTTTGAACAGGAACTCATCAGCTTTTTTAAAGGGCTCCAAGAAAGCCAAAAAAAGAATAACTGGCCTCTTTTGCCCTCCAATAAACCTCTTGCCCTTATCACAGGTGGCGGCCCTGGTGCTATGGAAGTAGGCAACCGCGTTGCTAAAACACTCGGCATACTCTCTTGTGCTAATATCGTTGATTTTAGGGCCAAAGATAAGAAAAGTGTCATCAATGAACAGCTTCAAAATCCCTATGTGGAAGCTAAAATGACCTACCGCATCGAAAAACTAGTAGAGCGTCAAGCTGAGTTCAATCTGGATTACCCGATTTTCCTTACAGGCGGTATTGGTACCGACTTCGAATACGCCCTTGAAGAGCTTCGCCGTAAAGTGGGCACTGTATCTACCACACCCGTTCTTCTCTTTGGCTCTTCGGCCTATTGGCGTGCAAAAATCACCCATCGCTTCCAAAGCAATCTCCAAAGCGGGACTATTAAAGGCTCCGAATGGATTTCTAACTGTTTTTATGTAGTCCAAAATGCTGCGGAAGCGCTTCAAGTCTTTGAAGCCTTTTTCTCGGGCCAACTACTTATAGGCACATCAGGCCCCATTTACGAAGAGGGCTTTGCCGTAGTCAAAGATCTCTTTGGAAAAGCTACTTAATACCCGGATTTTGCTAAAAAGAGAGAGAATCTTAATGATTTTTTATCGAAAATAGGCGAGTATTTTCTAAAAAATTAAACTCTATGACCTATTTTAATTCTAATGCGCCCTATGCACCTTCTATATTAGCAGAAAGAGACTCAACTCTCTCCTTTATTATAAAAGCTAATGTTTTAAACAATCTATCTCTTGCAGTAGGTGCTTTAGCTTACGCTTCAGTTAATATATCCTATTACGACACCTCTCATGTAATGAGCTTGAGCATTCTTACAATCAGTGGCATTGCTCTATCCACATTAGCATGTACACTTGTTATAACATCTTCTTATCTCAACAGAAAGCAGTTATTCTTAGCTGATGAGAACACCTCAACAGAGCGCAGAGCCATCTTCCATGCACTAAAAACGATTGCAAGATCTACAATTATTAATAATCTAGCCTTTCTAGCAGGTGTTACAGCTGGCAGTCTAGCTGTGAGGGCTATAGCCACACCACCTTCTACAGCATGGTCCATAGGAGAGGTCTCCCTATATTCTATCAGTTCTACGGCTCTGAGGTATTGTGTGAATGCCCATGGTAAAGATCACTCTGCATTTCTTATAACTGGTTTTATGGCCGGGGTGTCCTATAATAAGATTTTTTATCATACCCTTAGCATGATTACCCTATCTACAGTAGCGATGTTCTCTTTATTCAAAACAGCTCTATTCTCTAGTAAAATATACCAAGACCTCCCCTATCTTACAGAGATCGAGTGTCCTATTTGCTTGGAAGATCCTTTTATAGAGGACCGAATGCCTTCACATACATGGAGTGGTCATGCAGTCAATGCTCCTAGTGGCCAACATCAAATTATTCATGGTATTTGTGCCAAATGTTTACCAAGGTTACCCGTAACAAGAGACATCCAAAATTGTTATACTTGCCGAGAACCTCTAATAGAAGGCCGGCAATCAATTACCCTTTATCGCGATGGCCGTGGCTTCTATAACGTAGACGATTAAAGGCGCGGGCCTTTACACTAAACCCCTATTTCCTATAAAACTGACGCTCATCTGAGCCTAAACAAAAGCGTGGATATCAGCCCTCTGCTATAGATCTTCCCAACAAGGGTCTTATTTTTCTTTATACACTCTTAATATAAATAATATACTATTCCTTTTGCTTATCTCAATTGGACGGAGCCCATATATGAGTATCTCTAGAGGATCTTCTTGTCATCGCAGCAGATTACCCCACCCGCTACGGTTATTACCTACCATAATTGAAACTACCGAGGAACCGGAAACTCCTGTTCTTGTAAAGAAAACGGCTTCTGAAGCATTACGGACTTTAAGCAGTTCTGTGCTCCCCACAGAAAGAGCTCCTACACCTCTAATAAATTCTCCAGTTATTCATGCCCTCCACTTAGAAGAGGCTACCAAGCCTAACTGGGTTATGCTTCCAGGTGGCATTAAATGCTTTTTTATTGATAGTAGGCCTCCAAAAGGTTTTCCTTACTCCACTCTTGTGCCTGCATTACCCCCGTCCCTTCCACAGGAAAGACTTCCTGCATCATCTACAAATTCTGCTCCAGAACCCGTCCGATTATCTTGTGAGGCATCTGCTACTTTTTCCTTACTTACAGCGCCCATTACACTCTATCCTGAACGTCTTCCTCGCTCTGTATCAACAGAGCAGCCTATTCGTGCTGTAATACCACAAAATGCAGCTTGTGGAGGAGCAGGGAACTCCCCTACTAGAGTACTAATAGAAAAAACCTCTAAAGCCTCTTCAGCTGGAACTAGTACTTGTGCACGAGCCAGAGCTCCTGTTACTCCTTGTTCAAGAATGTACGGTTCCTCCGTATCAGCACCGATTTCTCGCATTTCCATGCAACAGGAGGCGACTTCTGGAGGTGCTGGAGCCTCTTCATTAGCCCCGGCAGTATCTTTAGAAAGAAATGCCAGGGTCTCTTCAGCCGGATCAGTTGCTTTTTCTTTACTTACAGCACCAGTCACTCTTCACCCTAAAATACCTGGTTTCTCTGTATCTGCATCAACCGTTAGAAAGCCTCCAGAAGGCCCCTCTGCTTTAGCCCTTTCCTCATCTGTGCCAAAATCATTACTTGCAACTGCACCTAAACCTTTTTTAGTGGGTTCCAGCACAGCTTCAAGAGTATTGCCTCCCGCTTCACCAAGATCATCGGCAGCTGTAGCAAACCCTCCCTCCTTACTTACAGGGCCTATTACACTCCATCCTAAAATTCCTCCAGGCTATCGTTTGAGCTCCTCAAAAAAACTATAAGCTCTTAGAATGTTACTCTAAGATGTTACACAGTTAAATCGCCGCTCTCTCGAACTCTTAGAGGACCTTCCAACTCTTTGGATGCAACAACGGTCCTTTTCACTCTTATTAACCAAAAAGAACAATATTAATCTCTCTATCTACACTTAAATACTTGATAGACAATATCTTAAATATTAACATGCGATTTACACAGAAGAAATGTCCATCATTGGAGCTATTACAATTATCTCTTTATAAAAAATTAATAATTAATTGCTATAATATGCTTATAGATTAATTTTAAAGGAGAGAAGTACATGTTTTCACCCCCATCAAGACCCTACTTAGAGCAATCACAAGCTGTTACAGCGGCCCGTGAAGTTTGTAGGCAAGCTGAGCACAACAATAGTGAGGAGGCCGTTGAGGCTGCTGCACTGAAGCCGTTCCTTTTGCTTGGAGGAGCTACTGCCAGTAATTATCTGGATGCGAATAATCTCGTCCACACTTCCCATTCTATTATCGCTACTGGTGCGATAGTTGGTGCCGCAGCTGTTGTTTTAACAGCCCTCAGCAGCCCTATTGCTTTTACTATCAGCATGGTAGCCCTTGCTATCTTAGCATTGGGAGCTGTTTCCAAACTTATCACACATCTTGTACGCAACTCGTTCCTAAGATCCCTACCGACATTACTAGAGAAAGCGGGAGAAATAAAGGATGAGCTAAGGAGCAACGCAGCAGAAGCCTCAAGAAAAGCATACGAGGAGCTGCGTGATGCCCAGGCTGCCGAGGCTCTCCAAAATAGTGAGGATCAAGCAGCAGTAGCAGGCTCATGGAATTCAGCGGCGGCTTCTGCTTATCCTTCTGGCAGTGCCTCATGGACAGCAGCTCAAAGAGCAGCGCGGCCGGGCCAACATGGAAGCGAATAATTAGTCGCGAAAGCTACTAAAAGATTTCTTTGCTTAAGGCTCTTGGCTTACGGCCAAGGGCCTTTTCTTTTTATGCGTCTTCGTCCAAAGCTTTATTACGCAAAAGGCAAGCTGGACATTTTTCACATCCGCGGCCTTTAAGGCCTTCGTAGCAAGAGACTGTGTGTTCAAGAAGAAAGGGTAAAATACCCAGCTGAGCTGCTAAATCATGACTCTCTTTTTTAGTCATCTGCACCAGTGGTGTGCAGAGGCGAAAGGCTCTATCATTCAGGTCTATTTGGAGGATCTTCTCAAGAAGATCCATATAGGCCCTGGAGCAATCTCGGTAGCCGCTGTTTGCTTCTTCAAGCTCCATAACCCCTAAGTGCACTTCGTGGGCACCCAGCTTATGAGCAAGGAGCGCTGCATGCCAGGCCATAAGTCCGTTACGTCCTGCAACGAGCGTATTGAGATTTTGAATAGGTAGTGAATGATCTACTAAAGCGTTGTTACCCAGTAAAGAAAAAATAGGGATGGGAATAATGGTGCGTTCTACACCAAAAGCACGGGCGATTAAAGAAGCAGCCTCTTCTTCAGATTTATGTCTTTGACCGTAGTCAAAACCGACGCTCAAGACTTCACCAGGACCATATTCTTCCATAGCCAGCTTTAGGCAAATAGAGGAGTCCATACCCCCCGAATGGCAGATAAGGGCCTTCACTTATCCTCGTCATAGGAAGAGAGCTTCATCATATCCCACATAGCTTTAAAGCCTGGGCAGTTAGCGAGAAGCTCTTGACGCGTTCCTTCTGCAATCTTTACACCTTTTTCCAGATAGATAATCTTATCTGCATCTTCGATGGTACTCAGGCGATGGGCGATGATGATTTGCGTCATACCCAGTTTTTTCATCTGATTCATAGCCATTTTGATATGGTTTTCGCTGATAGCATCTAAAGAGGAGGTTGCCTCATCCATAATAAGTAGCTGCGCTTTTTTCAGAAGAGCCCTTGCAATAGCAATTCTTTGCTGTTGACCACCCGAAAGGTTTTTGCCCGTTTCAGCCACAGGCATGTCATAGCCGTTAGGTAGATTTTCAATAAACTCATCCGCATAGGCAAGGCTTATAGCTTTTTTGATTTCGCTATCGGAATAATCACCACCAAAACTGATATTTTCTTTAATGGTATCTAAGAAGAGGAACGGTTTTTGTGGGACAAACGCAATTTGTTCCCGTATTGTTTTTTGCTTGTAAGCATTGAGTGGCTTGCCATTAAGAGTAATGCGTCCTTTTTGCACATCCCAAAGACGTGGGATCAAAAGAGCAGAGGTTGATTTACCAGACCCCGTAGGACCGACAATAGCCAGTGTCTGCCCTTTCTTCAAGGAGAAGCTGACACCTTTCAGCACCCAGTCATTTTCATATTTAAACCAGACATCTTCGAAGGCCAGCTCATCTAAAACACCTTCAAAGGGTTCTGCATCTACGGCATCTTGCACTTCTGGCTCCAGATTGAGCACTTCGTACATACGTTCAGCAGCAACAACACCCCTTTGAATTTGCAGATTTTCCTCTCCAAAACGTTTGATAGGCTCATAAAACTGGATCAAAAAACCACAAAAAACGATAAGGTCGGGAATAGTAAGGCCTAAGACAACGACCCCGTACATAATAATACTGGCTAGAAAAAGACCCCCAATGAAATGCAGTATGGGCCGAGCTATACTACTATAGAGAGAGCTTTTTTCTTCTAAAACGGCCATCTTTTCATTCTGCTCACGGTATTTACGCAGAGAAAGAGCCTCTGTTGCGAAAATCTTAACTGTTTGAATACCCGCCAAGAAATCAATTAAAACAGAGGTAAAACCCTCTTGATTTTTTTGTATACTCCGAGAAATACGCTTTACACGGCGTGTAAGCATGACAATAGGAATACCTACAAATGGAATCCCTATCAACACAATTAAAGAGAGCTCTACAGAAATGGAGAGACAGAGAAGAAAGGTAGAGATAATAAGGAAAGGGGCGCGCAGATAGTTCGTAATTGTTGCATTAATAGCGCTAGCAACCAAGGAAGCATCTGTTACAATACGTGAAGAAAGAGCTCCAATATTATGCTGCTGGTAAAAGCTCATCGGCAGTGTTTGCATGTGCTCAAAATAGCTTTGACGCAGATCACGACTTACGCGAATAGAGACTAATTGTGTAAAAAACTTACCACCAAAAATAACTATCGCTTTAAAAAGAGAGATAGATAAAAGAACAATAACCAGAGTCTGATACGAGCCTGACATATTATAGGCTTTATTAATCTTCTGAATAAGTTTCATTAAAATATTATGGCTGCTGGAGAGGTGCTCCATAGCCTCTTTTTTAGTGATAGCCCCCTTGCCCTCTTTGTCAATGAGGTCCCACCCGCTTGCTACTTGTTCTTTGGTAACAACTTCACTTGCTTTATGATCAGGAGAAAAAAGAGTGAAAAAATCAACGCTTGTCTGAGCAACAACACCCAGTGCCATGATTTCAAGCTGCGCGCTAATTGGATCGCATATCATGAAAAAAAGTGCGCATAAGACAATATAGAGATGACGTGTGCTTTTAAGAGCCGTCTTTAAGAGAAGTTTCATGGTCTAGAATCAGTATCCGTAGCGCAGCGTCCAAGGCGCCTAAACTTAGCGTAACGTCTTTCTAACAAGACATTAGTAGGAATCTTAGAAAGAAATTCAAAGGCTCCCAC
The DNA here is from genome assembly GCA_903839985.1 of uncultured bacterium. Lineage (GTDB taxonomy): Bacteria > Chlamydiota > Chlamydiia > Chlamydiales > VFKH01 > VFKH01. Next base: position 31,167 of record CAIMEJ010000053.1, read on the forward strand.
AATAAAATTTCTGACTTCCGTATAGACAGCCGCCGGATCATAATGAGCCCCACCGCGAGGTTCGGGCAAAATTTCATCGATAATTTCTAATTCTTTCGCATCTTTTGCAGTCAGCTTTAAAGCTTCTGCAGCTTCTTTTGCTTTAGCTGCATCTTTCCAAAGAATAGAGGCGCACCCCTCAGGAGTAATAACAGAATAGTAGGAGTTTTCTAACATGCCGATACTATCCCCAACGGCAATAGCTAAAGCCCCTCCAGAGGCCGCCTCACCGATCACAACAACGACAATAGGTGTCTTCAAAACAGACATAGCACGCAAATTTTCAGCAATAGCCCACGCCTGGCCGCGCTCTTCAGCTGTAAGGCCGGGATAAGCTCCTGGAGTATCCACAAGGCATACAACTGGAAGATGAAACTTCTCTGCTAGCTTCATGACGCGTAAAGCTTTTCTAAAGCCCTCTGGATGCGGCATACCAAAATTGCGCCAAACACGCTGCTCCGTATTAGAACCTTTTTCTTGAGCCACGACGAGGCATTTCTTACCGCCTATCACTGCAAAGCCTGTTATAATCGCATGATCATCTGCGTAGTTACGGTCTCCGAAGATCTCCACAAAATCCACACAGATATTCTTGATATAATCAATGCTATGAGGCCTTGCTGGGTGACGACAAATAGTAACTCTTTCCCACGCAGTAAGATTTTCATAAACCCGGGCTCTAAGCTTAACAAGATTTTTTTCTAGATCGCCAATATCTTTTTCATTCAGGTGACGACCACTTTCTTTCAGCTGAGCAATTGTCTTCTCATATTCTTGGATCTGTTTTTCATGGGGTAAAAATTCCATTAAGGTGCGCTCTCCTTTCCAGGTAATTTAGCATCTGAAAAAGTTTTCACAATATGAATTGTCGTAGGTTTTGTGATTACGATAGAAAAGAGTTCTTCCACATCTTCAGTTAAAAGACGGATGCAGCCATCACTTTCCAAGCGTCCTACAGAACTACGATTCTCCACAAGAGCTTCCTTCGGACCAGTTGCACACCAAGGAGCTCCATGAATACCATATCCTTTATCAAAAGGAATCCATCTTGTGCCAAAGATGCGAATCATTTCTGTCTCTTTTTGTAGATAAAGCCCTTTATCAGAGGGTTTATATATAGCAATACGATCACCAAGATCATAGCTTCCAAGAGGTGTCAAACAGCCAGAAGGCATCCCTTCTGCAGGACGACCAAGACCTACTGGATAGCTCTTAAGCAAAACACGTTCATGCGTGTCTGCATCATAGTAATAGAAAAGCATACGACAGTCTTTAATGGAAACAACGAGATGAAAGGTGATTTTTTTGTCTAAACGCAAAACATTAAAACGGTCGCCTTCATGCACTTGCTGGGTAAAATAGTCTAAGCTACGATTAAGACTACGGGCGATAAAATGACGGGAGGTAGAGTAATGAGAGGCATAATCTGAAATCCAAGCAGGCTTGCCTGGAAGCCATTCTACGTGGCTTGTATAGGTTACTGTCTCTACGATAGGAAGCTTTTTTCCCGTGACAGTGAATAATTGGTCTATACGGTTAATGGCTACAGTTTGGCCGTTAGCTGGCACTGTAGCACCCTCTTTTTTAGAAGGAATTGCTTCTTTAGAGGGTCCTGGTTTAATTTCTTTTTTACCAGGAATGGCTGTCACAGCTTTTATATCATTTGCTTCTTTACGCTGCTTTTTGACATACGCAAGAAGAGCAATAGCAGCAAAAGAACAGAGCGCCAAAAGGGCCAAAAACTTCGCTGCTTTCACTTTAAATATATCCTTGTATTACTGTTTCTCGATGATTTGACGCATTTTTTTGCCAGGCGTAAATTTCACAACAGAACGTTCTGGTATCACAATAGGCACGGCTGCATTGCGAGGATTACGTCCGATTTTTGATTTACGTACAACAATTTCAAATACACCGAAATCGCGAAACTCTAGACGATCGCCTTGAATTAGGCTATCTGTCATTTTATCAAGGAAAGCTTGAATGACATTACGAACTGCATTAGGGTGCAGGTTCGCCTCTTGTGCTATCGAAGAGATAAATTTCTTCTTCGTCATCGTCGACATTCTTTTTTGCTCCTTGTCACTGATTGTATTAGACTTCGGCCAATTGTGTAGCCCCTTACTATTTTGTATCAAGAGGTTTTTAGCTAGATCTTCGTTTGTCTAGCCGCCTCTCTCTTAAGATCCTACTAACTTTTTCTATTAAAATAGCTGCTGTAGTCTCTTTTCCTTACAAAATCTTTAAAATATTCCCTGGCTTCTTATTTTTTTCTGATAAGACGCTTCTGTTTTTTACCAATAGAAAGAAGAAGAAACTCCCCCTCTTTTAGATCACTTTCTGTTACCACAGCCGACTCATCAGTCATCTTTTCATTATTGAGAGAAATACCCCCATTTTGAATAAGTCGCCTCGCATCTGATTTGCTGGACTGCAGCCCTGCTTGCACGAGTAGATCCACGATCTTCATGCCCACAAGATTCTCTACATTCGTGTAGACGCCTTCTTGCACGAGGGCTTGCAGTGTTGCTTTGTCTAGTGATGTGCGGCCTCCAGGAACGAGCTGCTCTGTTAGAAAGAGCGCTGACTGAAGCCCCTCTTTTCCATGTACAAGAAGCGTCACTGCTTCAGCAAGGGCTTTTTGCGCACTATGCTGCTTATAATCAGATGATTTCATGCTCTCTTCCCACAGCTGAATCTCTGAAAGAGGCATAAATGTGAGTCTTTTCATTAAGGTAAGGACATCATTATCTAGCGTATTAAAAAGATATTGATAGAACTGATAAGGAGAAGTCTTATGGGCTGATAGCCAAACAGTTCCCTCTTCTGTTTTACCAAATTTTTTGCCGTCGCTTCTTGTTAATAAAGGAAAAGTTATACCAAAGCTTGGTTTGCCGTGTACTTTACGAATAAGCTCAATACCCGCCACAATATTGCCCCACTGGTCACTACCCCCCATTTGAAGGCAAACACCCTCACTTTGAAAAAGATGCAGGAAATCATAGCCTTGCAATACCTGATAGGAAAATTCTGTAAAACTCATCCCCTCTTCGGATTGCATCCGCAATTTAACACTATCTTTGGAAAGCATCTGCCCTATACGAAAATATTTACCAATATCACGGAGGAAATCGATAAAATGCATCTTTTTAAACCAATCGAAGTTGTCGACAAGGGGAATATCCTGCTGTAAAATAGACTTCAAATTTTCTTTGATACCTATTTTATTTTTTTCTATCTGTTCCTGATCTAAAAGATTGCGCTCTTGGCTTTTTCCCGAAGGATCTCCAATCATAGCCGTTGCCCCTCCTACAAGGGCAATGGGGCGATGGCCGCATTTAGCAAACCAAGCCAGACTTAGTATGGGGATAAGATGTCCCAGGTGAAGACTATCGCCTGTTGGATCAAAGCCTACATAGAGTGCCTGAGGTGTTTTAACGAATGTGCGAATCTCTTCGCTTGTGAGGGCGTCTATAAAGCCACGCTGCTCAAGAATATCAATGACATTTTCCATAGAAGTATGATACGGTTTATTCATCTTTTCTTGCAAAAACGGATTTTATGGACAAGCGCACTCTTATTTTTCTGGTAGCCACTGCAGTCACCTTTTTTGGTGTAAACTACTATTTTTCAGAACCGGCTAAAGCAGTAGCACCTCCTAAACCTAAAGAACAAAAGGTAGATGCAGCTTCTGAAACAGGCTCCTACTACGTTCTAGAAAATGGTTATCAACAACTTGTCTTTTCTGATAAAGGAGCTGCTCTTGCGGAGGTCAACCTCCCTTTTAACACAAAAGAAAGTGTTGTTAAGCCGATTGAATTTGATACAGACATGGCGAAAGACTCTCCTTTTAACGCCCAATTCCCCTCTCAAAAATACCGTAAAAATGGCAGTACAGAGCTTAAGGATCCTGTTCTAGGTGGCTATTACCCGCTCTTACGAAGAACTCTTGTCCTAGACAAACAAAACCATAAGGTCCTAGTTCCTCCACGCTTTTTCCTAGGAAATACTGTTTCTGAATACCCTGAAATGGCTAATTTGACTTATACGGTCAAAGAGTTTGATCAAAACCATATCGTGTTTGAAAATGATCAGCCTTTGCGTAAAATCCGTAAAACCTACTCTTTTGCAACAGCCGGTGGTAAAGACCTTCCCTATGTAATTGACCTAAAAGTAGAAGTAATTGGCGAAGCTAAAGGGCTTTACCTTACCTCCGGTGTTCCTGAAATTGAGCTTGTTTCAGGCAGTCCAGCGCCTGTTCTTAAGTACCGATTAGTACGTCAAAATGAGACGGAAATCGAAAAAATAGATATGCCAAAAGAGCGTGAAGAGATCTCTTTCTCCTCTATTTATCCTAACTGGATAAGTAACTCTAATGGCTACTTTGGTATTATCATGAACCCAGTAAGTGATGTTGCTGCTGGCTATAAAGTAGAATACGCCCCTGGATCCCTTGTTCCTACACGCCTTGTAGATATCGATAGTCGCTATGATCGTTATAAAGCCTCCGACTATCCAGGTTACATGACTCTTATGCCCTTAAGCAGTAGTGAAGGAGCTACCTCCTATCGTATTTTTGCAGGCCCTTATGAGGACAAACTACTAAAAGGCATCGATGCCCAAATCACCGAAACAGGTGTAGAGAACCCCGATTTTGCAGCTTCTCAGACGTTCCTGGGATGGTTTTCTTTTATCTCTAGACCCTTTGCTAAATTACTCATGATCCTGCTCAACTTTTTCTATGACTTTACGAACTCTTGGGCCTTTTCTATTGTTCTTTTAACGATTGTGCTACGTGTTATGCTCTATCCGCTTAATAACTGGTCTTTTAAATCAATGCGCCGCATGCAAGCACTCTCTCCGAAAATGACTGCTATCCAAGAGCGCTATAAAAAAGAACCTAAAAAAGCTCAAATGGAAATCATGAACCTCTATAGGGAAGAAAAGGTTAATCCTGTCTCTGGCTGCCTTCCGCTCCTTATTCAGATGCCCTTCTTGATTGGTATGTTTGATCTGCTTAAAAGTGCTTTTCCTCTCCGAGGAGCCTCTTTTATACCTGGATGGATTGATAACCTTACGGCTCCTGATGTGCTCTTTACCTGGGGATATCCTCTGCCTCTCATCGGAAACCAGCTGCACCTTCTTCCATTTCTTCTTGGTGCTGTGATGTTCCTTCAGCAAAAGATGAGCTCTACAGCGCCCAAAAACGTCAATCAAATGACGGATCAACAGCGCCAGCAAAAACTGATGGGTAATATTATGGTGGCCGTCTTCACCATCATGTTCTACAACTTCCCCTCAGGTCTGAACATTTACTGGCTATCCTCCATGCTTCTTGGTGTACTCCAGCAATGGCTAACCAATAAAATGGCAATGGCGCCTAAGAAGGCCTAGCAAAGCCCTCTATGAGGGCCCTAATATGTGGTGGAAGATAAAGCCCCTATTAGGGGCTGCTATCCGGCAGAAGATAAAGGTCCTATTAGGACCGCTAGGTGATAGAAGATTTTGGATACAATCAGCTTTATTGCTTAAAGATAAAGCTGATTAAGTACTTTTTAAACTCTCAAGAAGCTCTGCCATCTTATCCATTGTCTTCTCTTCAAGAAGTCTTTCGAGTGAGGCGAGC